>JAHDEE010000056.1:14887-30319 GCA_020629005.1 Chitinophagales bacterium | reverse complement strand
TAAAGCATCCACACTGTGATTTGCATCGCGCGGTGGTTCAAGGCGCACATAGAAACGTAAATGCAGGCACAGCGACCGTCGAGGGGGTAGGGTGTTCATTTGGAACTTAGATTCTTTATCTATTTTTGAGGCAGCTAAAAACCAATTCATGGAGTTTAAAGAAAAAGTAGTAGTGATCACCGGAGGTAGTAATGGAATCGGAAAAGCAACCGCTGTTCAATTTGCCAGGGCCGAGGCCAATGTTGTGATTTTGGATTTGGATGTTGTAGGTGCGGAGGAGGTGGTTTCGAAGATCGAGGCCGAGGGCGGCAATGCTCTGTTCTTCCAGGTCAACATTGTCGAGCTACCGGCTGTAGAGGCGGCTGTGAAGGCGGTATGCGAGCAGCTAGGCCGCATTGATGTCTTGATCAATAACGCCGGGATTACCAGCGATGCTTCGCTCAAAAAAATGACTGCGGATCAATGGCAAGCAGTGATTGACGTAAATCTGACCGGCGTATTTAATTGCACCAAAGCGGTCTATCCAATTATGGCCGTACAAGGCAGCGGTCGCATAATCAATGCAGCTTCGGTAGTGGCGCATAATGGCAATTTTGGCCAGACCAATTACGTAGCATCGAAGGCTGGAGTTATAGGCATGACCAAAGTGTGGGCCAGAGAGTTCGGAAGAAAAGGCATTACGGTCAATGCCATTGCTCCCGGTTATATCAAGACCGATATGGTGAAGACCGTGCCCGAAGAATACCTCCAAGAGATCAAAACGCGGACTGCGCTGCAACGACTTGGTGAAGTGGATGACATTGCCAATGCATACCTTTTTCTTGCCTCCGAGCGTGCCTCCTTTATTACCGGGACTACCCTAAGGGTTGATGGCGGCTTGATTGTATGATGCTTGGCTGCAAGCGCAGGAAGATTTTGACATATAAAACTGGCTTTTGAAGCCAAATTCGGTTATTTCATCACTCAGTCTCAACGGTAAGATTTAGTGCTATATTGGCTCCATGTCCGAGTATTCTGTCAGGAAGCAGTACTATCTACTCATTGGCGACTCACTCTGTCAAATTATCTCCTCTTACTAATAATACACTTTGGCCAAACATAGTCCACTAATTAATGTACCTTCACTCAACATTTGAAATTCGTTGGTTTCTACTAATCAGATATTAGTACAGGCTTACAGGTTGCAGAATGCTAACTAAAAAGCTTGTAAAATGGGAATTGATCAATTCGAGGTGGAAGCAAAAACCCTCTTTTCTGAGAGTTTGCTATGGAAACTTAACAGGAATTTTTATGAGGAAAAGGGTATAAATGCATGGAGCGAGGATATCGTCCCACATCACTTGACAAGTAATTCATTTGTAGGAAAAACCTATGCTGAATTGATATTTGCTTTTCTCAAAGATTTAGCGCAGAAAGGCCTCAAAAATGAAATCGTTTATATCCTTGAATTAGGTGCTGGACACGGCAGATTGGGTTTCCATGTTCTTAAACATCTAAAAAAACTTATTTCACAGCTAGCAGATCAACTTCCTCCATTTTGCTATGTGCTTAGTGACATAGTTGAAAACAATCTATCTTTCTTTAGCAAGCATGCTCAATTTCAAGAATTTTATTCCGAAGGAATTCTTGACATATCCTACTTTGATGCGATTGACAGCGACCAGCTATATTTGCAAAAATCCCAAAAAACAATTAGACCTAATGATTTGAAGCAACCTATAGTTGTGGTGGCAAATTATTTCTTTGACAGCATTCCTTCTGATCTATTTTATATACAAAACAACACGATTTCAGATTGTTCCGTATCAATCAATGCTCCAGAGGATCCAAAGGGATTCGGAATTGAACGATTGATAAATAACATGGATATTACTTATCATAAATCAATATCAAGTTCACCCATATACAAAGATGCTATTTTAGATCAAATCCTGGAAGGCTACAAAAATTCAATCGAGGACAGCTATTTATTCTTTCCTAAAAAAGCAATGGAATGCCTATCAACCCTCAAAACATTTTCAAAGGAAGGTCTGGTACTACTGACAATGGACAAGGGCTTCCATGAATTAAGTAATCTAGAGAACAAAAAAGAACCAGACTTGGTGACACATGGGAGCTTTTCCCTATGGGTAAACTACCATGCCTTTAGTGAATTTTGTCTAAAAAGCGGGGGGAAAGTCTTATTTCCAAAGTTCTCAAATTTTCATTTAGAGATAGGATGTCTTTTGTTTTTAAGAGAGAGTAGTACTTATGTAGAAACGGAAGTAGCCTACAATAAAGTTGTCAATGATTTTGGTCCCGATGACTTCAATAGCATCAAACATATAGCCTATGCTAATTCCTCAAGATTAAATATTGTAGAACTAATCGCCTTTTATCGTTTGAGTTCATATGATTCAACAATATTCATAAAACTTTTACCAAGACTAAAACAAGTCAAACAGAATGTAACTTTTACTGAGCGTAGAAGACTTGCGCAGACCATGCACTGTGTGTGGAACATGTATTTCTATATAAACGAAAAGTTTGATCTTTCGTATGAAATCGGAGGGCTATTTTACGATCTTGGATTCTATTCTCAGGCATTGGACTACTTCAACTACTCAGTTGATTCGTTCGGAGAAAAAATCGACGTGAGTTATAATCAGGCATTATGTTATTATCAGCTCAGGGAGGATGAACTCTTTTACACGACTGTGAATAAAGCCAAAGAATTGTTTCCCAATTCTGACATACTCGAAACCCTACAAGATCTTGATATGGGATAGTTCAGGCGCACAACAGATAAGAAACAGCACCGCATTTGCATCGTTGATGAGTCATAGCGCTCACAAAATCCGTGCACGCCTTGAAAGTTGTTATAACTTTGCCTTCGGTCTCTTGCAAATTGACTACTGCGATAAACGATACCGCATACCTATATAGCCTTCTCGACCTCTGCTTGGCCCCCACACGGAAGATGTATCGAAGTAGGGGCCGAATGGATTTTGCCAACTAATGATGGGTTGCGCTTGTCTAAAATTGAAGATATTCTCACAACCGATATACATCTCAATCCTGCTGAGATTGTAGGTAAACTGTCCATTGAGGATGGCGTATGGCTCAGAATACTCTGGTCGTCGAAACTGAACGGGGTTGGATTGTGTATTTGGAAGTCGCTGTTGGCCGAACCAATGCAAGTTCAAGTCGAATTGAAAGGTGTTCGATAAGGGTTTGTAACCGAAAGTTGCAAGAATTTTGTGTTTTGGATTGAATGGTAATACCTGCTTAGCCTCACCATGTTTGCGATACACATCAAGATAATTGTAACCTGTTTTGCATTCAAATCTCTGCCCTATCTTTAGATTCAGCTCAGCCTGAAAACCATTGCTGATACTCGTTCCCTGATAGTTCTGGATAATCGCTTTTGCAGGATCGCTGTCGTAGTCGGGAAAAATCTGGTTTTGGAAGTCGGTACGATAGAAGTCGAGGCTCAGATAGCCGGACAAAAGCTCGTTCTGAGTGTCAAATTTCTGAGTAAAGTTAATGCCATAGTTTATGGCTTCTTCGGGTTTCAACGCTTCGGCGAAAATGATATCCCTTGAGCTGACCAACAAGCCAATATTTTCGCTAAACAGATTTACTGTTCTCCAGCCTGTGCCAATGTTTGCACGCAGAATGGTTCTTGGCTTAAGATCATACTTCACCACCGTTCGCGGGCTGAGTTTGAATCCGAACTGACTGTGATGATCTGCTCGCGCACCTGTAATCCAGGTCAACCTATCATTAAATAAGCGTTGTGTATTTTCTGCAAAAACTCCGACAATATTTTCCACTCTATCGTACTCGCCAGCATAAGTTCGCTGCAAGGAGTTTTCCCTAAACCGGATCACTTCCTGCAAGTTTAGATAACGGTGACTGATGCCGGTTTTCAAATTGTGCCCTTCGTACTGCAGATCGTACTCAAGATTTGCGTATAAGCTACTTTGCCTAGCCTGGTAATCTACCCTTCCAAGCACTGAATTCTGATCCTGAAAAAACCAGGAGGCAAAAAGCCTCATGCTTTGGCGATCATTAAATCGATAGCCTGTCTTTGTCCAAAACTCTGGCTGCATAATGTCGACGGATTGACCGTAGGCAGTTGTATTGTCTTCAAGGCTGTTGGGATCGAAAGCCTGCTGCCCTCCCACTCTACTTTCGTTGAGCAGCCGCAAGCCCACTCTGCTATTCCAGCCCAAGTCCTCCTCATCACCATACTTCCATTTGTTGAAAAGTAGATATCGGGTAAGCAAGGGCAAGTCCAGAAAACTGTCATGGTCCTTATCAATTTTATTTGCAGGCTGCACTGAATGTACTGAGGTGAGATTACTCCACTTGCCGTGTTGAAACGCAAAGTTGGCGTTCATCTGCTTCTCCATAAAACTATTAAGGTATACATTCAAAAGCAGCCGATCGGTATCGTCTGGCTCCTTAGTCTCGACATTGATCTGCCCACTGATGCTTTCAAAGCCTTGAAGGACGCTATTTGCGCCCTTGGATACGAAAATATTGTCCACCAATGTTCCCGGTATACTGCTGATGCCGTAGGTATAAGACAGGCCTAGTATCATCGGAAAACCGTCCAATAGGACTTGATTGTAAACTCCTGAAAGGCCGAGTATCCGCAGCTCCCTGGCATTGGTAATGAAATTCGTAGTCTGGGTTTGCACGGTGCTTTGGGTTTCAAAACATCCTGCCAAATCACAGCATGCGGCTTTTCGCAATTCCGTTTGCGTGATTTGTTCCGTTTTAATGGCATTTAGACTTGAAATCAGGACAGCTTCTTGCGCTTCCTGCACCACTACTTCCTGAAGCAAGCGATCCTGAGAAAGCACAAACTCGATTGCGGTCTGTTCCACTACTTCAATGGTATCAGGGGTAAAACCAACAAAACTTGCGATCAGTTTCTTACTGATGTCTGGCATTGATAGCTCAAACTGCCCCTGATTGTCGGTAGAGGTACCGATGCTTGTACCCAGCCAATGCAGACTTGCTCCGATCAGGGCCTGTCCCTCTGTATTGCTTACCTTTCCAGAAATATTCTGTGCGAGTGCCAGCATAGGAAACAGCAGCCCAAATACGAGCAAACATGCTTTCATTCTTCTCAAGCCCTTTCTATTCATATTGTCAGCAGTGACCAACACAATATACGGAATCCCATCCGAAGTGCTTTCCCTGGTGGTGCATGACATAAACTATCACAAACTGTTCCGATCCAATCGGCCCCTCAGCCAGAGTGAGTAGAAACCCAATGTGGAGCCTTCAAAGGACAGAACGGAGACTTTCGTATATAGGCATCGCAAATAAAGTGACGAACTACCTGGAATTTACTGTATAACTATTTTACGCGGTTAGTGGGTCGTGTTTTTGTGGGTAGCAGCAACAAAACCGCCGCCTCCCCTGTCCTGTGCTTCTTAAAATTCTCCGCCTGCTCAAAAATCTCCTGATAGACCTCATCTCTGTCTACCGGTGGGTAATCGTTTTCTGCCAGAATCAGGATTAGGTCGACTTTTGGTGTGGTCTTGATATCCTCTCGCTTGCTCCAGTCTGTGTATTGCGCTGGATTCACCAGTATCCCTCGTTCCATCTACTGGGCGAACGGCAGAGTATTGGATGAATTTTTTAGCTAGTGCTACGCAAACGAAATTCGCACCACCTTTAAGGGCTTCTATTTCTGTCATACTTCGTTGCTCGTCTGACAAAAAGATAAGCTCCTAAAAGGTGTCACGAACTTTGTTTACGCAGCACTAGTGAGGGCAGATGCCTTTCAACATCTGCCCTATCGAATCAAGATTTATCTTGCTTGCTATTTCAATACAACTATTTGCTGTGTTTGTGTAGCACCAGCTTCGGTAGCTAACACGCACTGATACATACCAGCTGGCAGATCAGAGACATCGACCTGCAAGCTTTGCAGTACAGCTGCCTCTACCACTCCCGAAAATATACTCTTCATAAGCCGTCCATCATTGGCAATGATGTCCAGCATAATATGCTCCGTAGATTCAGAAATAAAGTCGAGTACAAAAACATCAGACATTGGGTTTGGACTGATCTCCATCGCGGTGATCGCCTCTCCGGTCTTTAATCGACCTCCTCTCCTATCGAGCGGAACATAGTAGAAACCTTCCGTGCTTTCATCCCCACAAGTCACTGTGACTTCATAATGGCCTGATTCGACAGCAAGTTGATTTTGGCAAGTCTCACAATAGTGTACTCCTGCTACACCCGGACCTGACCATTGATAGGTGTATGGTCCTCCATTGCAGCCGACAGGAGTAATCATGATCGAGCCATCGCCATATTGAGATCCAGCAGTGTAGGAGTTATAGCTCTCCCCAGTGATCGCATAACTGTCAATGTCGAGTATATCACCTTCTGTACTAACGGAGGGATTTCCACCTCCATAGCCTGAATCATTGGTAACCACATTGCTACCTGAACTGCCACATCCGCCGGAATCATTTACGACCACGGCCCACTCTGCATCATCAGCATAAATTACTGTGACAGTAGCTCCGGTTGTTGTATAATCAATTGACCAACGAACATAACCTGTTCGTGACCAATCAAACTCATAAGGAGTGGAACCACCCACAATATCAAATGACACAGCATTGTAGTATCCCGGCAAAACATTGCCACTGTTACCTTGAGTGGCATCTGTCAGCACACCTTGTGGATTGACTTCAAAGGTCGCAGCTGCCTCAAGAGTGACCCCATTGCTGCAGCTACAGCCATTTGCATCAGTTACTGTAACATTATGCGGTCCAGCACCAAGACCAGTAGCTGTGGCAGTCATTTGTCCGTCTGTCCAGGAGTAGCTGTAGGGTTGTGTACCTCCGACAGGAGTGATCGTAGCAGACCCATCTGCTGCACCATTGCAACCTATGTCTGTGGAACTTATCATGGCGCAGGACAACTGCAATGGTTGCGACAAGTTAAAATTGACCGTAGTCGAACATCCATTATCGTCTGTAACCAGAACGGAAATCGGACCAGCCGAAAGTCCTGTGACAGAAGCTGTATTAGCTCCTGAACTCCAATCGTAGCTGTAGTCTGGAGTTCCACCATTCACGTTCACAGAGAGGCTGCCATCGGCAGCTCCAAAACAACTGATCGCAGATCCATTGAAATCTGAATCAACTGAAATCTGCGCATCCAATCCGGCGGCTTCACCAACTGTAACAGAGACATTGACCGTACAACCGTTATCGTCAGTGACCACAGCAGTATAGGTACCTGCATCCAAAGAAATCGCGGTTTGGGTAATTTGACCATCATCCCACAAATAACTGTAGGGAGCAAGACCACCTGTAACTGATGCCGTAGCTGTACCGTCGCCAGAACCTGCACAAAAAGTGTCGGTGCCACTTGATCCGTTGTCTGTAGGATTAGCATAGACCTCCACTGCAATTCCCTGACTGAGATCATAGCAAAGTGGGCTGGCTGTATTTGCGCCCGGATTTGGCGCGGGGGAACCAACGATCAAACCGCCATCTGAGCCTGCTGCTACATTGTAGTTAAATGCATGTATGGTATAGGCACCGGCGGCTAAGCCAGTAAAGGAGCCAGTGGCATCGAAAGCTGCGATCAATCCGGTAGCAGAATTCACAGCTATGTAGGTCTGAATGTAATCGGCGGAAGCCTCAAAGTCAGTCGGTGGAGTAATGCTGACTGTCGAGGTGCCAGCATCATCACAGTCGCCGGCTGTTAGAGCTGCCATATCTGTACCTGCGATTGGTGCACAGCAGCTAGCTACTTCACCAGCGTTGGGTCCTGCGACAGCTGCACAAGTAAAGCCGGGAACCAGCGGCCAATTCGAACCTATGGTTAAGCCAGCGGAGGCTGCTGTTTCGGCCGAATCATGATTGACAGCATAGACACTGTAGGTGTCCACAGTCAATCCTGAAAACTGTGCATTTGGAGAGATACCATCGATTATGTCATCACTTCCCACAGCCACATAGACCTGAGTTAGCAACACATTGTAAGAAGCATAGTCCGATGGTATCATCACCAGATCTTCTCCATCACATACGGTGCTTGAGTAGCTTGCAGGATCGCAAACTATTACAGAACGTGGACCCACCATCATAGCACAAGTGCCTGCAACAGTGGTGGTAAGATCCGATATTGTCGCATCTACAATTCCGCTTGGATAGTCGGCGGCCAGATAGTTTACTGCGTAGATGTCATAAGTGCCAGCAGCTTGAGCTGCAAAAGGGGTTGTACCTATTGTTACCCCGCTTATATTTCCAGCACCATCCACAAGCACATATGCTTGTACGTAGTCGGTGCTGCCGTTGAAGCCATTGACTGTCGCATCGTTATTGCCAACAGAAATGTCATCGCCTGTGTAGTCACACTGAGCCTTTAACTCAGTGTTCCATCCCAGGGCGAGCATCACTGCGCATACGAGCGAGACCCAAGGGCTTCGAAATTTAAAATTTCGCATAAAACATTGAGTTTTTGATTAAAAATTACCAGCATTCGGAACGCAGGCTGGAGGGCATGCAGGACAATCCGGACCACCGCAGTCGACGCCAGTTTCTGCTCCGTTCATCATCTGGTCAGAACAGGTAGGACAAACACCAATGGTGCTGCTCACTCCGCTTGACACAGTGCTGGTGATGGAGCCATCGCTATCGCATGTACAGCGAGTTGTGATGGTTTCGCTTGTACCGCTGTTATAGGTTGGCAGAGTGGCTGAAAATGTTCCACCATCAATTGAGTATTCGAGTGTAGATCCTGCAGGACAATTTGTTGGAACTGGTGCAGAATACGCACCACCAGTAGGTGAGCCACCGAATGTAGTACAGGTACTTTCAGTATCTATCACAATCTCGGCTGGGCTAACAGCAGAGAGATCCGGGCAAGATGGTTGAATAATTGTACTGGTCAATCCCCAGCTACATAAATCCCCACTCTCCCCATCAACTATGAGGAGGTAATCTCCTACTGGCAAGTCAGCCACATATTGAGGAGCCGGATCGCCCGTCACGATCTGGCAGACTGCATTTAGCGTGACACCATTGTTGTCGACTACTCGGGTACAGTCTAGATTGATCACCTGTATTTGCATTTCACCAGCACAAACGATATTCTCTAATCCAAATTCAACTGGTTGCTGTGTTGAAGCATCCACTGAGAATGAATAATAAATAGAATTGTCTTCCGTGAACAGACAATTACCTGATACGCCATTTGCACATCCTTCTCCTTGCGCAGAAAAGTTGCAGTACAAACCATTCGCCGTCTCCAGATCAACTGGGTTATTCGGATCATCGCCTGATTGGTAATTGTTAAAGGCAACATCAAAGTTAGCTCCGTCATCATTTATATCAGAGAAGCGCACGTAGTAGGTTCCTGGCGCCAAAGGGTACTCGTATCTGGCACCAAATACTCTAACGTCCTCACAATCCACTTCACTTACTAAGGCTCCACATGATCCGGAATAGATGCTCATTCTCAGATCTTCACTGCCTGGTCCGCCTACGCTGGACCAAGGTAGACTAACACCGATACCTCCGAAACCAGCGGGAACGGTAACCTCATACCAATAAGCAAGAGAACCTTCTGTGCAGCTTGGATTGACACCGCCAGAATCATCGTCCGTCGTTAGCGTAACATTTGGGAAGAAAGAATTACATTCAGCAATCGTGTACTGAACTGCTGTCGCACAGGTGCCCTGTGCTGCAAGCTCATTTGCTCCGTATAGCACGAGCAAGGCCATCAAACAAATTATACGTATTCTCATATTGTATAGGGGTTTTAGATAAAACTGCTAAACTATCAAGTTAGCGATTTTGCGCCTCTATAGAGATTACAGTATAATATTGTTAGAATAACAACCTATAGATGACTTACATTAAACAAACTTCAACATTTTGCCGATTTTTTGAATTTTGTTCATCCTGGGAAGTGACTGAAATCAGGTTTGCTGGTCCTTCTGAGCAGGCAGAGACAGTTTATGCGAAGGCCAATCAAGGGCAGAATCATACTTGTTCCTTAGCTTGGCTGCTGAGGGCAAGAATTAGAAACGAAAGCGCCAAAAGTTCCAGTCCTACTCTAAACCAGTGCCAATAGCCCCAGAGCACTAATTCCGCTGCTAAGTCTTCGGTACTCAGCCCAGCATCAAAGAATCGTTGATTGGCGTCCTTGAAGTAAATGAAGAATACTGCTACGAACATCAAGGTGAGCAACAAAGAAGCTAGTGAATACCAACGCGCAGGAGACTTCTTGGAGAAAAAATAGATGCTGGTACCCAGGGGTATGGCAGAAGCCATCAGCGTGAGAATGGAATAGAACCTGCCAATCCCTGCACCAAATTGATTGTAGTATTCATAGAATTCAGTCGCAGGTAGTACTTTCCAATGGGGCAGCATGAGGGCAGCCTCGGTAATTTGAGCACCAACAAATATGGAGAAAATGGCTACAAGCAGGAAGGCAAGGATGGGATTCATTATTGTGGCGTTTCACCTGTGAAGAATGACTGGGTTTTTGGCGTCGAAGCTACCATACTGCAGATTATTGCTTTTAGTGTCTGAATTCCTGGATATAGGCTCTTCTTCGGAGGTCCTTCGTAACCACTTTTGAATTCCCGATAGTAACTTTCACCAAGCTCGATCGCAATTTCAACTCGTTCTTTAAGTCGTAATAGATGATCCATTCTCGTTTAAGGCTTCAATATTTAGTAAAAATACTCTTTTTTGGGAGTGTTCTTAGCTGATATTGCTTCCTCTGCTTTCCATTGCAATGAGTGCGAATAGCAAGGGTTCCAATTCTATTGTGACGTCGATGTTCTGTCAGCGAGAGCCGGTATGGAGGGTCGTAGTTGTAGATCTTTAGCTAGCGGTGTGTGGCGAACTCAGCAATGAAAAAGAAAGGCAGAGGTGCAAAACTGCACCCCTGCAAACATGTTTGATTTCGGTTCCACTCTACTGCAAGCACGTTTAGTGCTTCACGAATTTCTGCACAGCCGAAAATTCATCAGCAATCAATTCAAGAAAGTAAATTCCGCCAGGCAAATCAGATACCTGGATTGCTCGGTTGTTACCTACCACTCTCTTTACCAAACTTCCCTTTACATCCAGGATATTTACTTCTGTGAAGGCAATCTCCGTCTCGATACTCAGACGGCTGGATACAGGATTAGGAAAAATCTCGAATCTAGTATGCTCTGAAGAGTTGAGATCAGACGATGAAGTGCTGCTCGCAGAGTACTTTAGAATTGTTCCATCCCTGCCAACGACCCAGCCGAGATTCTCATCATGCATGTGGATACTATAGAGTCGGGAAGAGGTTCCGCTTGACTGAGCTTGCCAATTGTCTCCTCCATCAGTCGATTTAGCGATCTTGCCCTCATCCCCTACGATCCAACCAATTTCGGTAGTCACAAAGTCTACATCATAGCCATAGGATTCTTCAAATCCAGTATCTCTTTGATACCAATCGTCTCCATTGTCTGTACTCTTGAAATTGTATTTGCCAGCTGTCCAACCGTGTTGGCCATCAACGAAGTCAATTCCGTACTTTGGGCAGGTCACGCCAAAAAACATCTCGTCCCAGGTCGAGCCTCCATCGGTAGTCATCCAGGAAGCTGCATCCGTAGCATCTGTACCAATAAACCAACCAACATCTTCATTCAAAAACAGAATGTCAAATATGGTTCCATCGGAACCGTTCACCCAAGGACTCCAATAGTTGACGGAGTCGCTGTATTCCATCCAGGTTGAACCTCCATCCAGGGTCTTGATCAGGTAAACTGCTTCGAGATCACCACCGGCTGCCCAGCCAGTATTCTGATCAGTAAAGTGGATGGTGTTTAGTGTATGATACTCTTCTGTGGTGTAGATTCTACTCCAGGTGTTTCCACCATCTGTAGTTTTCAAAATTGCATCATCTCCTGCTGCCCAACCAACCGCATTATTGACAAAAATGACTTGTCTTAAGGTGACATCTACACCACTTTCCTGCTGTGTCCAGTTTTGCCCGCCGTCTGTGGTGGCAACAATCGCACCGCCTACTCCGGCAGCCCAGCCGTTTTGTGTATCATTAAAATGCACCGATACCAGCGTTACGGATAAGCCGCTATTTTGAGCGGTCCATGCATTTTGCGCTTCAAGACTAAATCCAAAGGCAAGAGCGAGCAAGAGACATAATAGTAAATTTTTCATAATATAGGGCTTTTGGGGTTATATTTTACATCAAAGAACACAATTTAGCAGCAAAAATCCAGCCCTTATGAGAGTTTAACACTTTGTTTCTGTGAATAATTTGGCAATTTCGCTAAAGCTTGACTTTGCCAATGAAATAAGAGCAAAGTGCAATTGGATTTAGGGCTACCAGGTGCCGGAAGCTACTATGCTGCTAGCATTTCAAACGAGCTGTACGGTGCAGCAACAATCATCAAGAACTAACATGCAGCAAGAAAGAAGGAGGTGTATTGTAAATGGGCTGTCTTACTGTCTGATATTTGAGAGTTCAGTTAGTAAATCATTCAACACATCCTGCCATTGCATAGGATCGGTCTGCTCCAGCAAATCAACTTGCTCATAGGGATCACTTTGCAAATTGTACAATTCCTGATTGCCATTGGCATTCTCGTGTAGCTTATAATTGCCGTTGCTAATCACCCACTTTTCAGCATTGCTGTTTGTTAATTCAGCGTATTGGTATGCTCTGCTTGTATGCTCCTGGCTCAGTGATAAGCTAAAACTACGGCTGTCATGAATTTCTGTCACTGAAGCGCCAGCAATTGCAGCAATGGTGGCAAACATATCAGTGCTTAGCACAAGATTATCTGCGATACCTGTCCTGCCCACTCCTTTGCCGGAGATGAACATGGGAACATTTATTCCGCCTTGATACAAGCTGCCCTTCGAAGTACCGTTAGTATATGGTAACTGTGCAACCTCCGTTGGAGTACCATTATCTGCCATGAAAATGATGACGGTATTGTCTTTTTCTGCCGGAGTCAGATTTTGCATCAACCTTCCAATTTGATAATCCATGGCCTCGATTGCAGCCATGTAGTAAGGCATCGGGTCCATCCCTTCTTCGTAGTTCGGTAGATTTCCCTGTGAGTGCATAGCGCTTGGTGGAGCATGAAAGGGTGTATGCGGAGCATTGTAGGCCAACCACATAAACCAAGGCTGATTCTGATCTTCAATCCAGTCGATGGCCAGGTCGGTAAACTTTGTGGTGCTGTACTGGGTTTCGAGACTACCTTGCGCGTCTTCGGCCAGTTGCCAGTTGTAGTAGCTCTGTGCCTCTCCCCTGATGAGACCCGAGTAGTAGTCGATTCCAAATGATTCCGGGTTGGTAGAAATGTCGCTGCCCGAGAGATGCCATTTCCCTACCACTGCCGTAGCATAGTTGTTGTCTGTTTCTTCGTTGATGTACTTTTGCAAACTCTTTTCCGAAGGATTCAACAGATCCCCTGCCCACTTTACTCCTGTTCGGTATCCGTACTTGCCAGTAAGTATTGTCGCTCGCGTCGGTGAACAAGTAGGAGATGACCAAAAATTGCTGAAGCTTAGACCTGAATTTCGTATCGAGTCAAGGTTGGGGGTATTTGGCTTGATGCTACCTTCAGAAAAACCATTCAGAGCATCCTTGCCCAAGTCGTCAGCGATGATTAGAAGAATGTTTGGAGGGCTGTGGTCTGCGCCATCAATATTGTCATCAGTGCACGCCAACATGAGAGCCATACTACATACAACAAGCACAAATATCCCTTTCTTCATGATTTTGATTTATCTGTACAAACCCTGAAACCTGGTCTGTATCAGGGCGAAACGTATTTCACACACTAGCTAATTTGTCCGAAATTGCGTTCGAACAAGCTCGTTCACTAATTTAGTGAAGTATCGACAGATTCATGGTCGGTGATGCGTCTGGGATTCTTTTTGTTAAAGAGCCTTACTGATTCTTAATCAGCAATCTAATCACAAAACAAATCCACCGAAATCACATCCGTGCAACCATCGTAAGTAATTTGCAATTCGTATGTACCTGGCGGCAATGTTTTAAACACACAGGGGTTTGCCGTGGTGGAATTGATCCGCACTTGCTCACCGGCCGCATTGAACAATTTGTGTAATGCTGGTCCTTCCAAATTGTTGACATAAATGTCGATCCTTGCCTTATCACTAAAGCAGGAGCTTTCATGTGAATTATAAGCACAGAACTCCGGGTTATCAACGATCGGCGGATCTTCCGGCTCCTGCGGTGGATCTACCACCTCTGTACCATCACAACCAATCTCTACTTCCACTTCTTCAGTGCAAGTACTATTAATCAGCGTTACAGTATAGGTATCCCAGGGCACATTCTTGAACTCAACTGGGTAAGTCGTGGTGGAGTTTTGGGCATACAATTCGCCATCAGATTTAAAGAGTTTATAAAATACGCTTTGCCCAGGCGTAAGCGAATAAATATCAATGGTCTGTCTGCCAGTCTCTGTATCACATTCTCCAAGTTCGAAGAAATCCATAAGGCAGTTCACAGGAACAGGGCATTCTTCTACAGTAATACTCACCTCAGCTTCTGCACAACAGCCACCGGCATCGCATAGCCTATAAGTGAAACTGTCCGGACCTGCATAGCCGTTATTTGGGGTATACTCTATATTGAATACACCTGCAAAATTGATCGAGCCATTGCTCGGATCGGATAGAATTTCAAGACTTGCCGGTGCAGAAGCATCATTAGCCAGAATGTCTAGCGCTGCTGTTTCATTGCAAGGTAACACAAAGCTGTCAGGACTGACTTCCACCCCAGATGGTTGAAGATTGTAATCGATCGTAAATTCTGAAAAACAAGGATTCGTGATTCCTTCCACCTCTAGCAAATAGTCACCCTCAGCCATAAAGTCGACGATGACGGAGGCCTGATTACTGGAGTTGATATAAATCGTCTCACCAGCTGAATCCTTCAGAATATAAAAGTATATGGTTCCCGGCATGGGATTGATAATTTCTATGTAGGGGCTCTCTGTTCCACACTCGAACGGTGGATTTATCTGCACATCTATGCCTCCACAGGCTCCCAGTTCTTCGGCATCACAGGTACCGTCTCCATCCGAATCCTGGAAGGTTCCAGCGCAATTACAGTTGGAATCAAAGACATCATTGATGGTGCAGACATCATTGTCGTCACAGCTCCCACCGATTGTACAATTCCCATTAGTAGGGTCTTCTGCGTCACAAATCCCGTCTCCATCCGAATCCTGGAAAGTTCCGGAGCAATTACAGTTCGCATCAAAGGAATCATTGATCGTGCAAACATCATTATCATCACAAACAGCGCCTAAGGTGCAGTCTCCATTGGTGGCATCTTCGGCATCACAAATGCCATCGCCATCCGAATCCTGGAAGGTACCCGCACAATTGCAGTTCGCATCAAAGG
>JAHDEE010000056.1:0-14787 GCA_020629005.1 Chitinophagales bacterium | reverse complement strand
AATTGCAGTTCGCATCAAAGGAATCATTGACCGTACAGACATCATTATCATCACAGGCTGCACCTAATGTACAATCTCCGTTGGTATCATCTTCCGCATCACAAATACCATCACCATCCGAATCCTGGAAAGTCCCTGCACATGTGCAGTTGGCATCAAAGACATCGCCAGTGGTACAGATGTCATTGTCATCACATGCATCGCCAACAGTGCAGTCACCGTTAGTTGGATCTTCAGCATCACAAATACCATCGCCATCCGAATCCTGGAAGGTACCCGCACAATTGCAGTTCGCATCAAAGGAATCATTGACCGTACAGACATCATTATCATCACAAGCAGCGCCTAAGGTACAGTCACCGTTGGTGGGGTCTTCGGCATCACAAATACCATCCCCATCCGAATCCTGGAAAGTTCCTGCACAGTTGCAGTTCGCATCAAAAGAATCATTGATCGTGCAAACATCATTATCATCACAGGCTGCTCCCAGGGTGCAGTTTCCATTAGTGGGGTCTTCGGCATCACAAATACCATCCCCATCCGAATCCTGGAAAGTTCCTGCACAATTGCAGTTCGCATCAAAAGAATCATTTATCGTACAGACATCATTATCATCGCAGGCAGCTCCCAGGGTGCAGTTTCCATTAGTGGGGTCTTCGGCATCACAAATGCCATCTCCATCCGTATCCTGAAAGGTACCCGCACATTCGCAGTTGGCATCCAGTACATCCCCAGTAGTACAAGCATCCTGATCATCACATGCCTCACCGATATTGCACTGAGGTTCGCAGTCGAAATCATTTTCGGTTGCCACCGTAAAAGGCAGTTCAGGACACTGCACAGACCAACTGGATGCTTGCTCGTTATCGGAGCTGGAATCGAGGAGCGCCAAACTATAATTATCCGGGCTGCCATCAGCTTCAGCAGGCCAAGGCGCTACATCATCGTAAGTCACCTGGTCGATCACGGTGCCATTGGGATATTGGTAGCTAACAAGTTCGCCTCCATTGCTTAGTTGGCCAGCATATTCACCGGCAGGAGCAAAACCATATTTTTGTTGAAACCAAAATGCATTACTAGCCAGCACAAGATAGCCACCGGCAGGCACTTCAATAGAATTATCGAATGTGTATGTGATACCTTCTACAAAGGTAGTGCCCTGCAAATTAATCGGCGCAGTACCCGTGTTGAGCAACTCGATAAACTCCAGCTCGTTGCCATCTACCAGCACCATCTGACCGAGGCCCGGATCCATGAGCATCTCATCAGCTGGATTGTAGAATAGCTCATTTATCACCATACCGGAACCCTCCACAAACACCGGTGTGAGCGTAGCGTCGTTGTCAAATGTTTTAGATAAGGTCGCCGTCGTCTCACCCGTCTCCAACCAAAAGGCGAATTGGAATCCGGATTCGGGAATTGCATGAATTTCGACGGGCACATTATCGTGATAGATACCCGTATATCCGCCGCTTACCGGATAGTAGTTTTGGTGCAATGCAACCGATCCACCAGTTGCAGAACCAATTGTCAAATTGTACCTGCCACTGACTCCTAATACATTATCAATATTGCTGCGCATCACCGGCGGCCGATCCTGGTAAAAGGTATTGATGGCCTCCACGCTGGTGTTCCAGGTATTGAAATCCTGGCCGCCCCAACGATCAAAGTCTGCCTGAATCTCGCTCGCCACCCTGCTCTTGGCTGCATTAAAAATACTGCTGGTTCTTGCAGGTGCCCAAACGGTATTTATATAGGTGTTCATCCGCTGTATCCACTCCGCCTTAAAACCATCATTGAGCATCAGTCGTCTGAATATATTGGAAGCAATAGGATCCTGCCGCTCGCCAATGTTTTGATTCGTCATTAGACGTTGAAAGAGGTCTGTGTTGCTGGCTCCTCCATTAAATATTAGGAAGTCGAGATCAAAAAGCATCCACCTCCACTTTGTGTCCGGTACACGCTCCCTCCATACCTTGCAGTTGTTGTGTGGCCAGTCACCATTATTAGAATACACCTCAGTGAGATAATAGTCTATGAAAGAGTTGATGTCGATCTGAGTCTCAATGTACTCGTAGTTAGCTGCGATTGAAGGATCATTGTCACGGATAAAGTCGTGCAAAGCGTGGTAAGCAATGTTATCTCCCTCCTTAACTTCTTCCGTAATCCAGTATCTGTAAGAGCCATCCATAAGCGGCTCTCGGAGCAAATCAATATTATCCGGCTCTTCTACTTCCGGATAGTGAGTATCCACATAACCCTTATTCATTCGATCTCTCACATTATACATGCCCCAGTATTCATTGTTAAGATACAATGCCACAGGACGCCAATATTGATGATCGATATCCAATTCACCCTCAATCATTTTCTGCGCACACACATCAACGATTCGCTGACTAGTAGCCTGGTTGGCTCCCGAACGCAACTTGAACCCTTCATACTCGTCTTCTGGCTTTTCTGGAAACAACTGATACTCCAGAGTCCCTAATCCGTAACGCTTCTTGTAGCTGACATTAAATGATTTTTTGTTTCTGTTTCGACTGCATCCCCCTGAAATCTCAAGACCACAACCAGAAGTAAATCCAAGCGTACCATCTTCTGTATAGAAGGAAGCATATGCCTGGTATTCCCAATCCTGAAACCAATTTTTAGGCTCGGTTTCGCATGGCCCGGGAATTCCGTTTGTACCAGCTACATACATACCTACCTGATCATCAAAAAGTAAATCTGGATCGATAGACACGTGCATGATAGCTAGCTGAGTACTGGGACTGAAGACATAGTGAGCAGCCGTCACCTTGCTATCTGCTATCCCTGCTTCCACAGCAATGGCCGTTACCGGCGTCGTGCTACTCACTGTAAATGGACCCAAATAGGGAGTACTCGCTGTTGTGGGAGTACTGCCATCAAGGGTATAGTACACGCTCGCATCAGGACTGTCCGTACTTATGGTCACCACCTGTGTACCACTAAAGATAGCCCCTTCAGGACTTATCACAGGCTTGGCCACCTGCGGCGAACCATTTACATTACTGGCCTGTGGTGAACTCACTATAAAGGTATATTGCTCTAAACCTCCATCAGGCAACAATCCATAGGATTCGTTTTCATCCAAGGGCGGATAAACGAGCTGATCTATCTGTTGCAAACCTGCATCGCTAAGCGTCACCGTCTCTCCCGAGCTACTCAGCTTAAATCCCACGTGGTTTTCTCCCTGTGACAAATCCTCATCTGCCCAAATCAGAAGGTAGCCTCCAGGGGGCACCGTTGTCAATGCGGCATTGGTTCCAAGCACCTGATATTTAGTCGGCTCCGCTGGATCGTCAGAGAGGTAATATCCGGCCAGATCGATAGGAACAGCACCGGCATTATAAAATTCGATCCAGTCGTCGAATTCACCAGCACTGTCTGCTATCACATCGCCATTGCTGGCCATCACTTCATTGATGAACAGGGTACCGACTTGAGCAGATAGTGGACTGACTGCAAAAAATAGGCATGCAAGTACGGCAATGCCGCATTTGAACAAAGAATTGAACATAGAGGTAGTCTTTTCCTCCACCGCCGGATAAATTGGGGTAAAATCCTGCAATGGAGATTGCGCAATAAAAAGTACTAAATGGTGACTGCTTCTTGATTGGATGTTGTTCTACATCCAAACCGGGAAGGGTGGCGGAATTATAGAGTGCGGCACTGTATTGGGGAATAGAGCACAATACTCCCTTAAAAGTACGGTAAAACTTCGGAAATTTCGGCAGAATTAATCGAATCTTGCCTGGCTATAATTTTTCCTCGGCAGCCGTCAACTATATAATGAAAGCACAAATCGATCAGATTCTCCCTTAATCCCATTAGATGGCCTTGCAATGCATCCAATCGGCAAGCAACCTGGGATCGCAAAGGCGTTCTGCTCCAGCTGTTTAGCAATTATAAGGCACAAACAAGTTTCCATTTTAAGGACAGATTTACACACACTTTGTTAGAATTTGTTTACTAAAATCACTTGAGCATCCCGCAACTTTGGTTTGTTAGAATCGCATTAAACTAATTTGCTGTGGTCTTTCTGCGTGAGGGATGGAAGCGGTATGAGCCGCCGGGCAGGGCGTGTGAGGCATGCCATACAGGGGCTCGGAGCTTGCCGGAGAGACACTGTATGGCATTAGCCGAACCGACCTGCACAAGGTGAGTGAGAGCGGACAGCCCGACCTGCACAGCTGTTAGTGCTTTGCTTCACGACAGCTGTGGATAGGCGGTGCAGCATTTGAATTCCCGAGCTTCGATACTGAGCTGTGCAGGGCACGCCCAAATAATTTTATGCTGATACTCAGTGCTGCTTTGCGCAATGGTATGCTTAGATTATCAGAATCGATCAGGCCGAGCTGGAAGCCAGAATCCGCCAGACAAGGCTTTAAAGTCCTTTTTAGAAACAACAATGAGGAAAATTCTCATTACCTTTTGGCATCATTTTGAACCCACTAACCCGAATGAAAAACTTAATACTCCCCGTCGCTGGGCTACTGCTCTGCCTGCAAGCCCTTAGTGGCCAAAGCCCAAATCCGGCAACTATTGATTCAAGCTATTTGGCGAGCAAGACCAGCTACTTTTCCGTGGAAAACGAAAACATTGACGGCGATGGCGCCAAGGTGCTGAGACAAATTTTTGAGGAATCGCAATATGTGGTATTTGGCGAAAGGCATGACTCAAAGCAAACCTCGCTCTTGATCTCCGCGTTGTTTCCGCTAATGATCGAAAACTCCTTCAACACTTTGTGCCTGGAAGTCGGGCCTCACTCTGCTGAGAAGCTGAAGCAACTCATGAAGCCGCATGAAAAGACGGTGAAGAATCTGAAGGAGTTTAACTCGATGCACTACTACCCAAAGATAGACCAGATTGCTATTCCATTTTTTACTGGTGTTGAAGATGCCGAATTCCTTGCCAAGGCTTCAGCGGCCAAGATGGACATTTGGGGACTGGATCAGGAATTTTTTTACTCGATGCTGTACCTCCCTCAGGAAATGCTCGTGCGGGCAAAAGAGCATAAGGACTATTCCAAACTGGAGGCACAAGAGAAAGCAGCAAGACAGGTAATGATGGATTGGATGATCAAGGCAAATGAGTCTGAAGATGAGATTCAGTTGTTTGAAAAACTGCTAAGTGAACCCGCGGTTATAAACTATTTTGACTCCATATCGGCTGCGAGTCCCAAAGCCGCTCAGATGGTAGATGACCTAAAGATTAGCTGGGATATCTACACCAGATATCGACAGGATTCGCATGCCGATCGAATCAGCTATATGCGCAACAATTTTAAGTCTTACCATGATGAGCACGTACAAAAGACCGGCACTGCGCCAAAGGTGCTATTGAAATTTGGACAAGTACATGCCTCCCAAACCCTCAGTTTGGGCACCTACGACATTGGCCATTATGTGGATGAGCTGGCGAAAGCAGACAAGCAAAAGTGCTGCAACATCAATTCTTGGACAAGATATTACCGCGAAGAAGATGGCAGCGAAATAGATTATCTGGAAGAATACAAAGATTTCTATGCCCGCTACCAGCTTTTCATCCGTATGGCGAAACGAAACCAGTGGACTATCATTGATTTGGCTTCTATACGGGAGGATGTAAAAGACAATAAAATTGCTCTGCCGAGCAATGGAGATTTCCACAAAATGAACGCACTAATTCAAGGCTACGATTTCCAACTTATTTTGCCGCTAGATGAGATCGTGACTTATAATATTGAAGAGGGATGGAATGAGTAGTGCGGTAGGTTTTTAGCGGTCTCTTTATCATTTCTGCAAGGGAGGAACTACTCCACCACTAATAAATAGTTGGTACTCCTACCCCCTGCCTCCGGATCTTTCATCAATATCTTCTTTTGCACTAAGTCGTGTATATCTCGCAGGGCTGTGTCGGTAGAACATTTTGCGATCTTTGCCCACTTTCTGGTTGTCAACTTGCCTTTAAAATCATCAATCAGAAGATGTAATAATTTGACTTGTCTGTCATTGAATGCTGTCTTGACATTTCGATTCCAGAATTGATGCTTGAATAGCACTTTAGAAAGGGTTTTGTCAGACTTTTGCATGGCATTCTTCAAACAATTCAAGAACCAAAGCATCCAATCTGTGATATCTAAATCTCCTTCTTGGGTACTTTCTAGAATTGTATAATAGCCTTTCCTTTCTTGCCTAATCTGAGATGACATGCTGTAAAAGCGCTGCGCAAAGCCATCCGCTCGCGCCAAAAGCATATCAGTTATGGCTCTTGTGATTCTTCCATTGCCGTCATCAAACGGATGGATGGTCACGAACCACAAATGTGCAAGGCCAGCTTTGAGCAGTGAATCAAAGTACTTTCTTATCATCCCAATAGCAATTGGGCCAATCTGTATGTTGATAGATGAACATGCTTAATCACCGCAAATATTGCGGTAAATATAGTCCTTATTCACCGCAAATGGGTGATTTTGGGGGTTTTGGATTCGCCTTCTTGCTCGTTGAGCCTACTATTGAACACAGCAAAGATTCCAGCAAATCAATTGCTTTGTCACGGCAAATGCGCAAGTTTGGAAGTTTTGTAAAATCAATTGCATGGGCATGATCAAACCTATAATTTGACCATAAGTAAAGAATAGTTTACCTTTAGTTTCCATGAAATGCTCCGATTTCTTAAGAATCCTGAGACAGGATGGCTGGTTTACGGTCAGTCAGAAGGGTTCACATGTGAAGATGAAGCACTCGACAAAGCAGGGAATACTTATTGTTCCCAACCATGGCAGTCAAGAGTTAGGTAAAGGGCTAGAGGCCAAATTAAGGAAGCAAGCTAAACTAAAGATCAAATGAAAACACGAAGATTCAAGTTCGTAATAGAAAGAACTCAAACAGGATATTCAGCCTTTGAGGTTAATGAACCGATCTTTACAACTGGCGCTACGATGCTGGAGCTGCAAACCAATGCGCTTGAAGCAACCAACTTATTCCTGGAGGAAGCCGATAAGATTGCCAAGATGAGTCAACTTGATTTTGAATTGGACTTCCAACAGTTCTTTGAGTACTATAAGGTGATCAACGCAAAACATCTTGCTGCGAGAATTGGCATGAATGAGTCCCTGCTATCCCAATATGTCAATGGTAAGAAAAAGCCTTCGAAAAAACAGGTCAACAGAATCGTGGATGGATTGCATGAGATTGGAAGAGAGTTGTTGGATCTGACCTTGGTGTGAGATTAATCACCGCAAATATTGCGGTAAATATAGTCCTTATTCACCGCAAATGGGTGATTTTGGGGGTTTTGGATTCGGAAATTACTCCTAAATTGTGCCATGAATGTTTCCATAGAAGATTTTACAGAGGCAGATTTTGAACACTACATGAGCTATGCCGTCGACGAATATGCAGAGGCGCATGTGAAGAGTGGTAAATGGACCAAGGAGGAGGCAAAATCGAAGGCGCAGGGGCAGTTTGATCGTCTGTTGAAAGATGGTCTAAAAAGTGAAGGACATACCTTTTGGAAGATGTGCCTGGACGGAAAGAAAGTGGGTGATTTTTGGTTTCACCGAAATGCTAAGGATCGCAGCAAGATCTTTATATATGATACGAGAGTCGAAACTGAGTATCAGGGTAAGGGAGTTGCTACAGCTTCCTTTTCACTGGTCAAAGACCGGTTGAACAGACTTGGCGTAAAGCTGATCAGCATACATGTATTTACACATAATACAGGGGCAATACGTCTTTACGAGCGACTTGGTTTTGATTTTGTGAGCCATATTATGGCGTATAAGATCGAGGAATGAGTCTCTACATGTTTCAATCCCTAATCCCCAATCCGAAACTTCAAAAACCTCAAATCCGATCAATAATCGCATTCAGTGTCGGACTTGGTCGCATGGCTTCCGAAGCCTTTGTCGGACTAGGAGAATAGTAACCATCAATGTCCATGGCCACGCCTTGAACGCTGTTTAATTCTCCTACAATTTGCGTTTCATTGCTGGCCAGAGCTTCCGCTATCGGAGCAAATTTTGCCTTTAAGTCAGCATCGTCTGCTTGCTTGGATAGCTCCTCTGCCCAATACATCGCAAGGTAAAAATGACTACCGCGGTTGTCCAGCTCATTTACTTTACGGGAAGGAGACTTTCCATTCTGAAGCAAAGAAACGGTCGCACGATCCAAGGCATCCGCCAGTAGTTGCGCTTTGGCATTGCCGTTTTTTGTGGCTTCATGCTCCAATGAAACGGCCAAAGCCAGGAACTCTCCAAGTGAATCCCACCTCAAATGATTCTCTCTATTGAACTGCTGCACATGCTTAGGGGCAGAACCTCCCGCACCGGTCTCAAACAATCCACCTCCATTCATCAAAGGAACGATAGACAGCATCTTTGCACTGGTGCCCAGCTCCAGTATCGGAAACAGATCTGTGTTGTAATCTCTCAAAACATTACCAGTTACAGATATGGTATCTTCTCCATCCTTCATACGCTGGATGGACAACTTAGTAGCCTCCACCGGAGAGAGGATACGAATATCCAAATCACTGGTATCGTGATTCGGCAGATAAGCATTTACCTTTTTAATGAGCTGAGCATCATGTGGTCGCTTTTCATTCAACCAAAAGATCGCTGGCACTTTGGTCGCTCTCGCTCGGTTGACAGCCAGTTTTACCCAGTCCTGAATTGGCAGATCTTTTACCTGACACATCCGCCAGATGTCTCCCTGCTCTACATCGTGTTCCATCAACACAGCCCCACTATCATCAAGGACCTGAACTTTACCAGCCGAAGCCACTTCGAAAGTCTTGTCATGTGATCCGTATTCTTCGGCCTTTTGAGCCATCAAACCTACATTAGGAACGGTGCCCATAGTACGCGGATCGAAGGCTCCATTTACTTTACAAAAATCGATGGTAGCCTGGTAGATGCCAGCATAAGAGCTATCCGGAATCACCGCTTTGGCATCCTGTAGCTTACCGTCTTTGTTCCACATTTTGCCGGAGCTACGAATCATGGCAGGCATAGAGGCATCGATGATCACATCACTCGGCACGTGCAGGTTGCTAATGCCTTTGTCGGAATTGACCATCGCAAGATCAGGACCCTCTTCAAAGCACTTTTTGATTTCCGCTTCCACTTCAGCTTTCACTTCGGGAGCAAGCTCATCGAGATTAGCCAGCAGATTGCCAAAACCATTGTTTACATTGACTCCAGCCTCGTCGAGTTCCTTGCCAAACTTTTCAAAAACAGACTTAAAATACACCCGCACCGCATGACCAAATATGATCGGGTCTGAAACCTTCATCATGGTTGCCTTCATATGAAGGGAAAACAAAACGCCTTTGGCTTTTGCATCTCTCACTTGCTCTTCAAAGAAAGCGATCAGTGCTTTCTTGCTCATAAAGGTAGCGTCGACAATCTCGCCTTCCAGCACCGGCACAGACTCTTTCAGGATACTAGCACCATCTGCTGTCACCAACTGTATTTTCAGATTACCCGCCTTGGCAATTGTTACTGATTTTTCGTTAGAGGCAAAATCATCCTTGCCCATAGTAGACACATGCGAAGTCGAATCAGAAGACCACTCCCCCATGCTGTGCGGATTCTTGCGCGCATATGCCTTCACAGGCTTTGGCGCTCTACGGTCTGAGTTTCCCTCTCTCAAAACCGGATTCACCGCACTTCCCTTTACTTTATCGAAGATCGCTTTTATGTCTTTCTCCTCCTCATTGGCCGGCTCATCCGGATAGTCTGGCACAGCAAAACCATCAGACTGCAGTTCCGCAATCGTCTTTTTGAGCTGCGGAATGGAAGCAGAAATATTGGGCAACTTGATGATATTGGCTTCGGGTTTCTTCACCAGCTCGCCCAATTCAGCCAACGCATTGGGTATTCTTTGCTCGGGCTTTAAGTAGGTAGGAAAGCTAGCCAGAATTCTACCGGCAAGGGAAATATCTTTAGTCTCCACTTCAATGTCACATTGTTTGGCAAATGCCCGCACGATGGGTAGCAGAGATTTTGTTGCCAAAGCTGGCGCCTCATCAGTATGTGTATAGAAAATCTTTGACGACATGAGTATTTTTGTTTAATGCGCGACAGAATTTAAGTAGGGGAAAGGCGTTTTGAGCCGAAATATGCCCTGCGGCCCGAAGATAGGAAAAGCCTTGGAAAATGGCTCATTCTGAGGCAATTTCATATGGGACTATACACTACAAGACTGTTACTTTAGTGTGATATTCATTTTTAGAAGCCAAGCGAAATCCGGCCGCGGAAAAGGCCTTCCCGTGCTCCATTAAATTCGGCACCCAGCTAGCTGTTCCTGCTCGCTCTGCAGCATCTCTCCGGCAGGCTACGAGCTACTGCCGAGCGGCAGTCACCACGCTAGCTGTGCACCTCATACCATTGCGCCCGGGGCTATGTTGACAGGCTAGTCCAGCGCGTGGCGATTGGTTTGAGATTGGGGATTGGGGATTGGGGATTACGGATCGGGTGGCTAACAAGGGCGAGATCGAGCAATTGACAGTATCATTGGTTCCTTCTGATACGCTTTCAGATCCTACTCCCGCAGCACTTCAAAAAAGACCTCCTGGCTATTGAAGGCAGAGAAGACGCCTAGTGCTACGCAAACGAAGTCCGCAACACCTTTAAGGGCTTCTATTTCTGTCATCCTTCGTTGCTCCTCAGTCACGTAGCTAAGGCTATGCTCCATCCTCGCGCCTTGGCTGACAAAAAGATAAGCTCCTTAAAGCATTAATCAAAAGCAATGATTCCGTTGCCAACTGGCAATTGAGATTTTCTTTCGATGGCCTCTTCACTCAGTGACAAAGGTTGATTTGGACCTCCTAGAATGGAACTAATCTCCTCATCCCCGTAGCTCGCAAGCTGTTGAAAACGCTCAAACACATAAGGTACACCTTCTCCGCCGAGAGGAAAATCACTTTTTGTTTCCAGGTGAAAATGTAAATGTGGGGCATAGGAGTGCCCACTATTTCCCAGTTTGCCGATCAACTGGCCTTTGCTAACAGCCTCGCCTACATCGACCATGAGCGATCCCGGAATCAGGTGACCGTAAAAGGCGTAAATTCCGTTTCCTATATCAAGTACCAGGTAATTGCCCCCGACAGTTTCACGGGTGATATCCACCGCCAAAGAACTGTCAAATGGATTATTATCAGGGATGCCATCTTGCACAAAAACAACTTTTCCTTCGCTAACCGCCAGCACATCTTCTCCATAAGTACTATAGTACCCAACAGTATTTGTGCTATCTACACCAAACTGAAGTTCATCCGTCAATGCTACCCAGTCAATTGCATACCGCTGTGGGAAGGTAGCTTTACCCTTGCTAATCAGGCGTGCATCTCTGTGAGCATTTGCTACGTAGAACCATTTGCCTGTCCTGAAGGGAAGCCCAATCGTAAGATCGCACCGTTCTGGAAAAGCCACCAATGCCAAATCTAGTCTCGATTCAATGCGTGCAGTCTGATGATCTTGCAGCATAAAGCTGATTCTGTGGATGATGTTTTCAGGGATCGCCTCTTCATCGATTTGCAACCAGAGGTTAGCTATACCGAAGCCGCTCGTCTTTATCTCAAGGACTTCCTCAAAACGCTCAACTCCCGGTCGCAAAAAGTGCTGTAGCAAATAGGTGGAGTCAAAGCTGGCAATCAGCTTTTGATTTTCGAAATCGAGTACTTCAATTTTTGAGATGAATATGGAACTGCTGTGAGCGTTGACCAAATCCACTTCATAGGACAAAACTACTTTCTCATTCGCCCGTACTGACTCACCGATTCTTGCTTCTGCAGACAGGACTTCGAAGGGCAATACTGGCTCCTGTAAATGAGTATGCCCTGCCAATAAGTTATCTACCCGTGGATTCATCACCACCGAATCCTGCGGTTTGAAACCTGACCTCAAACTGATAGAGTACGATGCAAGCACAAGCAATAGGAGGCCAGCTGCTCTGAATATTGTCACAATGCTTCTGACTTTAGTTGTGTCAACAAAAATACACCGTACAAAGTTATGAAATATCTCAAGTATCTTCTCGGAATCATCGTTTTGCTGGCCTGGTATTTATCGCCATCGACTTCATTTCTCCTTCCAATTCCTATGAAAGTGAGATTGTGGTTGATAAGTCTCTTAGAGAGGCTTAGTTTGTGATACAATTCTCCTGGCCTCCAGCATCAGCCGCTGGTGGTATTCCAAAATTCGTGCATTGGAATTACTATCGACCAGGAGGAGAACGACCATCATGGCGATGACTGTGATGCAGCTAGCCCGCCATATTGGTTTGTCGACAAAGACAATGAGCAATGCGGCCAGGGCGATGATGCCGGGAATAACTTTGAATACAATGGTCCTGAATTCAGCCATTGTTTTTTCAGCACGTACAATTTCAGATTTCACAAACTCAGTCGGGTCACTCGCATAAGCCTTTGCAAAACTGGTGACTCGGGATTTATTGCCAAAATAAATACCCATTCCAATGGTCATCAGTAATGCTCCGGCTATTAGTGTTGGGACAATATAGGCTCTGGCTAACTCTGTTTTTCCCAGTTGCCAGAAGCCAAAACTGGCTGCCAGGAATAAAGCAGCGAAAATGATAAAAAAACGTGCTGAGAAAGCTTCAGCTCTGGCCCACTCAGTGGCAACATTGACAATATCCATGGCTTAGTTCATTTTGAATTTCTTGTGCTTGGCGCGATACTGGGAAGGGCTCATACCCTGCTTCTTTTTGAATAATCTGGAAAAATAGGGCGGGTGTTCGAAACCCAATTGATAGGCCACTTCTGAGATGCTTTTATTGGGATTGAGCAGAATGATTTTCGCTTCATCAATCAGGTAGATTTGCAAATGCTCGGTGGATGTTTTGCCTGTCTCTTTCTTCAGCGTGTCGCTGAGATACCTTTGCGATACTGATAAGCTACTAGCAATTTGCTCTATGCTGGGAATACCCTCTGCTTGCAGCTTTCCCGATTCAAAATAGGTCTGCAATTGTCCTCTGAATTTTTCCAACAAGCTAAAGGACAGTTCTTTCCGATTTAGGAACTGTCTTTCGTAGAATCGCTTGGCATACTTCAGCAGTGTAGCTAGCTGAGAGAGGATGATGTCCCTACTGAATTCATCCTGATTATTGTTGTATTCGAAGACGATGTTTTCGACAATGGATTCGAGTTGGTTTTCCTCTTTGGGTGAAAGATGCAGGGCCTCGTGTACCGCATAAGAAAAGAATCCATACTTTTTGATCTGCTGAGCCAGCTCTGTACCCTTAAGAAAGTCTTCATGGAAGTTGATAGAAAAGCCGCTCTGCTCAAAGACCACACTACTATCCCATTGTAAGACTTGACGTGGCGCAATAAAAATCAATACGCCATTTGTAAAATCGTACTGGGTTCGACCATAGTTCAAATCACCTTTCACGATTTTCTTCAGGCTGATTGAATAGCAATCGTTGGTAATTGGCGGGGAGCTCTTTCTAGGGCAAGGAAGGTTGTCTTGACCAGTAGCAAAGAGCACGCTGAACATGGGATGCTCAGGCCTTGGCAGTTGCAGATAGTCCAAATAAGCTGAAAGGGTTTTGAAATGTCTCATTGCAATGTATTGATTAGAAACTCCATTTGCATCCTGTCAGCTCTTCCGATAGCTCCCAAAGTTTGCCAGCAATTGCTCGTTCGCGGACAAAGGGCTCCAGCTTACATTCGCCTACAGGTCCTACCCAGTTCATTCTTCCGGAAGGACCATAGTAGGCATGTGGATCCAGCGACTCTTCTGTGGCACACATTACTTCCGGGTAGGCCCCTTTCTCCGCCGTTTGTACCATTGGCGATAGAGACATCAATGACCAAACAATCCTCGTTGCCCAACTGGCATCTTCCTTTATCAAAGAGGTCTTGGATGCTCCTGGATGGCAAACATAAACCTTGACCTTCTTGTTGGCATGCTCAATCCGATGTTGCAATTCGTAACCGATCATCATTTGCGCCAATTTGCTGTGGCAATATGTGTTGTTGGGATGATAGTTTGCGTCGAAGTTCAAGTCTTCGAACTGTATGGTTTTCAAGCCCATTTTGTAGCCTTCACTTCCTACGATCACGATTCTTCCGCTCGACTGCTCCACTCTATCAAAGAGCAGATTGATCAACAAAAAATGCCCATAGTGATTGATGCCAATTTGGCTTTCAAATCCGTCCGAAGTGATCTGCTGTTTGGCGACTTGTGCTACGGCGGCATTGCAGATTAGTGCGTCAATTTTGGGAATCTGTTCGATTACCTTCGCTGCAGCTTCACGAACGCTATTCAGCTCAGCTAAATCCATTTTAACAAAGGAAACTTTCGCATCCTTCCCAAACTGTCCTTTGATCGTTTTAATGGCCGCTTTCGATTTCTTTGCATTTCGATTTAACATCACTACCTCTGCCCCTTTGCCTAGCAGTATCTTACTGGCTTCAAATCCAGCGCCGGCATTTGCTCCTGTAATCAAAAAGGTTTTGCCATCAAGGCTAGAAAGTCTCTCCGGGGTCCAACCTTGCTTGCCAAATGCTGTTGTACTCATCTCAATTGGTTCTTCGTATGTAAAGGTACGGAGCAAAGTTGGAGCGAAAAAGACACAAGCCCTTATACGGAATTTCCAATCTCGTATACTTTTTGGTTTCAGCCCATACCTGTCAGCTTCTCCCGGGACTAGTTTCAATTCTGAAGCAACTAAAGGTCTCTAAATTAAATTGGTGTCTTGCTCAGTATTCGCTCCCAAAACAAGACCCAAGTCCTGCCTAAAGATCGAAAGT
>JAHDEE010000331.1:2581-5226 GCA_020629005.1 Chitinophagales bacterium | reverse complement strand
TCTACGGTAAATTTTTTTTGGAAACCCAATCCAATAGTAGAGACGCACCGCGTGCCTCTTGTTGCGTCTTCGGGTGCATCGGCAAATTCTGTAAAATCATCGCTCGCGCTGGACTGCCCTCTCCATATAGCCTTGATCGCAGTGGTATGAGGTGCCTGCATGCGCCAGTGAAGCCCCCTGCATGGTGGCTCGACGATAGGAGAGACGTCCAGGCAGGGAAGGCTGAACAAGCAGGCAGGTGCCGAATACAAGCGGAGAGCAAGCAGCAGGTAACGCGGCAGAATGTCCTTTCGCTCCAAATAAATTATGGCGAAAAAATACCGGTAGTCCATTTTGAGTGTTGGTAAGGAAATTAATATGCGGAAACCCGAAATTATACAGCAAAATGAGGGTAATATTCTTAGACATAGATGGCGTGATGACTTCCAATGCGCTGATAGAGGAAAATGGTATGGGAGAAAAATTATACCCGTTCTCAAAGAGTAGTGTGATTGCGCTTAATGAAATTTTGGCTGCAAACAAGGCAAAGATTATTTTGACCTCCTCCTGGAGAACGGTGTTTAGCGTTGAAAAACAATGTCAGGTGTTTGAAGAAAATGGCGTACAACAATTTCCCAGAGGTGAAACGATAGATTTGGGATTTGAAAATCGAAGTCAGGAGATAAGAGATTATTTAAACAAACATACTGTAGATGGCTTTGTGATATTGGATGATATGGAAATAGAGGGTTTTGACGAGCATTTCTTAAGGATAGATCCTGATAATGGTTTGACCATGAATCACGTTAAGATGGTCAATCGTATACTGGCAACTCCGTGGAATGGTTAACTGTAACATGCAAGACAGTACGTATGTGTGTTAGTGGCTAAATGGGATACCTGTTGTAGCTGATAGTTCGACATAGACTTTGATTGGGAGGAGTTTAATAAAGGCTGTTAACATTTGGCAGACAAACGCCCTAATACTCAAGAAGTAGTTCTAGCTAGTGAGTGACTAGTGCTGCGTACTTCGTTTGCGTAGCACTGGCAGATACGACAATTCAGACAATGTACAGGACTAATCTAAATCATCAAGAAGTCCCAAAATTACCATACCTTTGCCATCATTTCTCAAGATATAGGAAGAAGATGTTGAAGATCAATATTTATGTACGCTTTGCCATCATGGCTATTTGCTGGATTCTTGCGATTGTTTTCACCTTGCAGGGGAGCTTTTGGTATGCGCTGCCCTTCTATATAGTAGGACTTTTCTTTTTGGCAGGTTATATACTACTAGGAACAGTGGCCGGTACCGCGCAGTTAATCCAGGCCGGAGATTTTGAAAAAGCAGAAAAGAATCTGAAACTGACGGTAAAGCCAGAGTGGCTTTATAGTGGCAATCGAGGTTTCTATTACTTGCTTCAAGGCACTATCGCTTCACAAAAGCGAGACACCACTGCCACCAAAGCTGCTTTCAACAAGGCACTCGAAGTCGGTCTCCCTTCCGACAATGAGACCGCCATGGTATATCTCCAACTAGCCAACATCGCAGCAACAAAAAACAATTGGCAGCATGCGCAAATGCATCTTCGTAAGCTCAAAGGTCTCAAGGTTACCGAACCTCAAATGAAGGAACAGGTAAAGCAGTTCGAAAAAGCGATCCAACAACGGGGACAAATGAAGCACATGCAACATCGCTCCCGACGTAGGAGATGATTATAGGTAGTGAAGCACCCACAGCTGTTTTTATGCCAATCCTATCGATTATAGCAACAAGCAGTCACTACCATCCTTGAGACACATCGCTTGCGTCTTAAGACATCGACCTTGTGCCAAAAAAACTTGACAATCTCCCCCAAGTATCCGTACTTCACACCCATTATGGCAAAATATGATCAAATAGGGATCGACTACAGCTCCAACAGAAAGAGCGATCCGAGAATAGCGGAGCAAATTTATGCGAAACTTGCAGGAGCAACCAGCATCGTCAACATCGGAGCCGGCGCAGGTTCCTACGAAATGGAAAATGTAGACTTAACCGCCGTCGAGCCATCAGGCGAGATGATCGCCCAGCGCTCCGCCACTGCCCATCCGGCCGTGCAAGCCTCAGCAGAGAATCTGCCATTCGAGTCAAAGCGTTTTTCACATGCGATGACCGTACTCTCCATGCATCACTGGACAGACAGGCCGCAAGCATTTCGAGAGATCAATCGAGTGACCCGCGAGCGCTTCGTGGCGGTGACCTGGAATCCCGAGGCGCCCCCGTTTTGGCTGACCAAAGATTACTTCCCCGGCATCTACGAAACCGATCAGAAAATCTTCCCTTTCCTCTCAGACTTTGAAGCATTCTTTGACGATATCCAAGTAAGCCCCTTGCTAATTCCTGAAGACTGCCAGGATGGATTTTTGGCAGCTTACTGGAAGCGCCCCAGTGCCTATCTCGACCCCGAACTCAGGAAATCGATCTCTACCTTCTCAAAGCTGGAAGGCCTGGAAGAGGGCCTGCAAAAACTGACAGACGACCTGGCAAATGGCACCTGGAAGCAACGTAACCCAGAGCTGCTGGATGTTAAGGCCTTGGATGTTGGCTATATAGTATTCTCTGCAAAAATTCGTGACTAATATCAAGGTATTATTCTATCCTATACTCTATACTCTATACTCTA
>JAHDEE010000331.1:0-2481 GCA_020629005.1 Chitinophagales bacterium | reverse complement strand
CTATACTCTATACTCTATACTCTACATGAAGACTTTCGCCCTGCTTATCCTGTTTTGCACTTTCGCAATTGCTAACCTCCAGGCTCAAGACGCATATCATCAAAGCGTACAACAGCAACTGTCGACCGATTTCAATCTGCAAGGCGGACAATGGGTGCACTTTGACAATGAGCTGCAAAATTCGGCTAGTGCCTATAGCTATGGATTTATAGATATTATTGATTTGCAATCCGAAACGGAAAATTTCACGGAGGTTGCCAATATCTTAAACGAAGTCGAAGGTAATTACAGTTACGACAGCGGCTGGGGAATGGAGAATCAAAATGTTATTAATCAGGGCGATGTCTGTTTGCTTGTAGTGAATCTAAGAAAGACCAATAACGTAAATCAATTTGGCAAGGTCAATATTTTTGCTCAAGCCCAGGACAATTCTGTTTTCGAACTCCTCGAAACGGTTCATTTGGAAGAAGATTGGAATCAATACCTACTACCATTTCAAGCTACGACCACCTATCAGGCCGGTGAATTTGTCTGCGGACTTGGCACGGCATGGGAAGTGCAGGAAATTGAAGTCGCTGGTATGAATGTTCTAAATTTTGGTTCCAATTATGACCTCGAAGATCTCCCTTTCATTGTACACAACGAGCGTTATCCCGGCTATGAAGAAGATGCGCCCTGGAGAGCTGAGGCTGAGGAAAGAATTGAAAGTGCGAGAAAATCAGACTTGCAGATTGCCGTAAATGACATGAACGGAAATGCACTGGAGAATGCCAATGTGTCGATCAGAATGTTAGATCACGAGTTCGGCTGGGGTACCGCAATAAATCTAGACAGGTTTGCAGGTAACCAGCAACAAGAAGAGCAATACGAAGCGAAGCTCCTGGATCTCGATGGTGAAGGCCACACCTTCAATTGGGTGACCCCCGGTGCCTCCTTCAAATGGCCGGGAATCGAAGAAGGCTGGGTAGCTCCCTTCGAACAAAAAGTCAATGCAGTGAACTGGCTAAAAGACAATGATTACAAAATACGTTTTCACACCTTGATTTGGCCAGGCTGGATCAATACACCTTTTGATATCGAAGCCAATCAAGATGACCCACAGTACATATTGGACAGGGCAAATGAGTGGATCGATTTCATCTTGGGTCACGAAGAACTACAGGACATTTTTGATGAGTACGACGTACTCAATGAATTGACTGGCAACCGTGACTTCGAAAATACCTTTGCAGGTTTTGCAGATTACGAAACGGGCCGGGAGTTTTACATAGAAGTGATGGATCGTTTGTCAAGCTTCGAGCCAGACAAACCCCAAGTGATCAACGATTATGTCACGATTTCGGCGCAGCAATACAAGGGCGCAGAGTATGATTTTTTGCAGAGCACCATCCAGGAAGTAATAGACGGCGGAGCGGATCTGGGAGGTATAGGCTTTCAAGCGCATATCGGTTATTCCCCCACATCGATCTACGAGGTCGAGACCATTCTCACAGATTTCGCCAATCAGTTTGATGTGCCACTTAAGATCACCGAGTACGACTTCATCGATCCAAGAATCGACCAACAAGTACAGGCAGACTATCTGGAAGATTTTCTAACCATGATCTTCAGCATTCCCCAGGTAGACATGTTCATTTTCTGGGGAATGTGGGATGTCACAGAAGCCGGTAAAGGAAATCTATTCAACGAAGACTGGACTGAAAAACCTGCCGCTGCAGTTTTCTTTGACAAGGTATTTGATGAGTGGTGGACAGAAGAAGAAGGCAATACCAATCAAGATGGTCTAGCAAATTTTCGACCTTTCAAAGGTGAATTTGAAATCCTGATTGAGGCGGAAGGGGAGACCCTGGTCGACACCATAAGCATCAACCAAGACCTTCAACTAACCTACACGCTTGATGTGCTTTCCTCTTCCAATGAATTGACAAAGGCAAACCAGGTTTCTATTTTTCCAAACCCTTCCTCGGACCATATCCTGATAGAATCAATACAGCACATTGATAGAATTGCCATCATAAGTGTAAATGGTAAATTGATAAAAGAGCAAACTGATATTGCTTCAAATCGAGTAAGTCTCCCGATTGCTGATCTTGCATCAGGAGCGTATTTTGTGAAAGTATCCACTGCTACCACTGAGGAGAGTGTTCAATTTGAGGTGTTGCATTAGTCGGCCTATTACACCTCAGCGGACCTGACCAATACTAATTTCTATTAGGAGCGATAAGCTCTTCCAGCGCGTTGGCTGCAAGTCCTGCTGTCCGTTCCAATACAGGCACTATGCGCAGCCTTCGTTGCACCGCTAGCGCTGTCTCTTTTTGGAGCCAGCTCTAGCGGGCACTCAGCGCTGCGCATAGCACCTGTATTTCCTCTTCCATCAGGGCTATTTTGCACCAGTTGTGTCACGTGGTAGGTTTTCGATCCCCTCGATCCCCTCGATCCCCCGCACCCCGACTGCCCGGCGTGACGTCCCCGTCGCGCCGA
>JAHDEE010000330.1 GCA_020629005.1 Chitinophagales bacterium | reverse complement strand
TAGTTTTCACCGCCGCGAGCTCGCCCCGGCTTTTTTAATAGCCCATTGCGGAAAATTTTAGAGAAGAATATTTAAATCTTTCCTAGGCTACATGTCACATTCGTCCAATGTGAAAAACACGCAATTATGCGGCAGCAAATCTCGTTCCTCGCTCTGGCATTGCTATGCCTGTTCAGTAGTATTGGCAATCGTCTAAATAGAAAACTCGCCATCTTGAAACACCCGTTTCCTCTGCTTCTGTTTTCTGCATTCCTCCTTGGCCAGGCAATACAAGCACAGTTCATCATCAATACTGCGCAAACGGAAGACATTGTTGTCTGCATGAGCAGCCAATCACTTATGATCACTATTACGCTGACTGAGGATTATGACGGTAGCTTGAATCTTCAAATTAGCTTGCCGGACGGAGTGTTCGTCTTGCCAGAAAGTGGGCAACTGCTTGACCAAACCGCTGAACTTCAGGAAGCAGACTATGAAAACCTTGCTCAGCCAAATTTTACTCTGCTCCTTAGCAATGCTGTGGTCGGAGATCAGCTTACCTTCAGTATCGATCGTGAAGCTGGTTGCGATGCCATCGACCTGGTGCAAAATGGAGGTATACTTGAAGATGTCATCACGATTGATTCTCCACTGGGCCAAGTTTCTGATTTTGGAAATGCCTATGAGCTGCTTTACGGAGCATTAAGCGTAGTTGCTCCTGAGCCAGCTTATTTTATCGCTGGTGAACAGGGAATACAAAGCATCGAAATCGTGAATGGAGGCTTGGCCTGTATGGATTCTCTCATTTTTGTGCAAGCTTTCTCAAACGATGTGCTGGTAGAGACACTGGAAGTTAGTGTAAATGGAGTAAGCATACCATTTGAAAGCAGCTCCTCCGAACTATTGATTGCGGTCAACAGCAGTTTGTTTAACGAATTGGGCTATGGTGGATGTCTGGGTTCAGGGCAGTCCTTGTCCTTTGACATTTTGAAGTCTTCAGATTCCTGTACAGCTGGAAGTGACCTTAACTATCTCAACGGTGTTCAGTGGGGGTGCAATGACGAAATATGTAATGCCTCGGTCGTGCAAGAAAGCAATATATTCTTGATTTCCGAACAGACATTCCTCGATGATATTCAACTTACCTGGGACACTTACCCCGCGGATGACTGCGGAAGAATTCAACATGAGATCACACTACTTGACCCAAGTGAACCATCCAACGTCCAGATTGCCTTTTCAGCTGCTCACATTGGTAAAGCTACGGTCCTTACATCAGATCTTGATGTATGGGCATTTAACGAATCGACTGTCTACTACGACTCTTTGACACTAAACGGAATTGACCTAGAGTTTGGAGACGAACTGTTTTTTAGCGATACATTGCCCATTTGGGCAGCTGCGTCAGCATTTGAACAAGTGAACGGGAAATTGGTGCTAAAGCAAGATTCCCTTTATCGGATTCGCTACCAAACTTATGTAGACTATGGAAGTCCTGATCTAAGCGGTACCATCACCTCATGGCCCAGAGTCACCTTCGATTTTGAGTTTTTGTGCCATGGTGAAAGTTTCAGAAGATCTATGGAAAAAACAGAATTACACTATTTTCGAAACTATGTTTCGCATGAGCATTCAAACCACATCCTTATACTGGAGGACAGCCGGGAGACCTGGAGTTTTTCACAAGAGTTTGAATCTGACCGCGATTGTTCCGGTGATAGTATAGTACTTGCTTTTCAGTTACCCCAAGGCGTCAAAATTCCCCTAAATGAAGCTGCCGGTATGAACGATTTAGGTAACCCTATGCATGCTCAGCCCGTAGATGATGATGGATGGACGCTCGTGTCAGCTGTAAATTCTTTGACCTTCGTCGATGCTGAGGTTTACGCTGATTTTGATTGTGATGTTCTGGCAGATGGTGTACTTAAGATTCCATACCAATTGAGACATTATTGTCAGCAAGACTGTGCCTACGATCTCGTTGCGCAAGATGAGATTGAGGTCTTTGTTGCCTGCGAATTCATTGTCGATCCTCAAGAAGTTGCCGCTTGTGCATCCTTCCTGCAAAACATCAGTCTTGACCGAGCCAGCTTTGGATGGACGGATTACTTGATGACTGAACAAGTCGGTTTGGCCCAAACAGGAATCGTAAACGATGTAGCAATGGCAGGTGATACCATTGAATTGTCGGTAGAGATCAATATTGGACAAATGTTTACACAAGACATTTCAGTCAATTACCCTCAAATACTTGGGGGAGCAGGTTCCGCTATATCACTTTTCGAACTAGTCATTGAGGAACTCGATGGCACAGCAATATGTAGTGTTGAAGAGGCGTTCGAAACTATACCTGGTCCCTATCCCGGGATTATTAGTGATCAGCTAAATTTAGCCACCGCACTTGATGATTGCAGTCTGGAAAGTGATGCCTTTTACAGGCTAGTGTTTCGCTACAAAGTACGTCAAGATCACCCAGTGATCGAGCACAAACTGAGTCCTTTTTGGCTACAGGTTCAGTGCGACGATAACGCTAAACTATCGGCCGCACTACCTGTATTCACAACCCTTGGATATGAATATGACTTTAAAACTAATTCCCAACCTCCCATTGCAACTTGCGGTGGCCCTGAGAAATGGATCATCCATCAAACTTTGCTACCTCGCGAGGTGGTCTACTTCCCAAATGAATTCAGACCGACTTATTTTCTGGATACAATAGGGATTCATGTTCCCTTGGCGGTGTCATCAGTAGCTTTGCAAGTAGCCGATCAGCCCTTGGACTTTGATTTTGAGTCTGGTGTTCAAGCGACGGAGGAAGGCAATCTCTTTTTTTGGCACAGTTTCTCAAATCACCCATCTTATGACATCAACTGCTTCGATTGTCCCATAAAGTTTTCCTTGTTTCTTGATACAAATTGCTACGACTCAGCTAATCCCCATTCCTTTTTCTCAGTGGTCCAATTGCCTTCCTATTCCATCGAGGGCCCCATCTATACGGTTGATGAAGTACCAGGCTCTACTGTTTCTTCCCTTGATATCAGTCAATCTGTCATCAACTTTTCTTCTAATCCCGTACTGGAGTCATTGGAGTCGGAATACGCTTTACCTCTACTTGCTTGCGACGTTTTCGAGGCTTTTGAAGACTTCATGGTTTACTTCAGAATTTACGAGGAGAATGCTGTCATAACTCTGGATGATTTGGAAGAACTTATCGTGCTCGAAGATGGCAGTAAAGTCCTTCTTTTGGACCCTGCTGAACAGAGCAATTGTACAGAAGAATTTCGGTTGCCTTTTACATATCTTTCCTGCGATGAAGGGACGCAAGATATTTACTTTGGATATACCTGCAGTGAGGAAATTCTTAGCATTCAGGATTTGTGTCAGGAAGTAGCTGTTCCAGTAGCAATTCTACCAAAACAAGCAGAAGTGCAACTGGAAACCCAAACGCCTGAATATGGACAATTGCTTTGCGATTCGCTTGATTACTCGTTTACAATTGCCAGTGCCCGACAGGCTGCCATCATCAATCCAGTAATTCAGATCCAAATGCCTGCCGAAGGGTGGGAAATTTCAGAAACAGCATGGTTGGAATATCCTCTTGGATCAGCACTTCGCAGCTTTGCGCTACCCGCTTTCACTAATAATCTAGTCAGTTTCGATTTGGCTGCCATTGATGAAGAAACAGGTGGCTCTGGAGAGATACTCAGCAGAGGGATTCGAGGGGTCTTTAATTCGTCAGAAGAAGAAAGGCAAGCCAAGGTACACCTGAGAATTCGAACAAATTGTTCCTTCGTTTCAGGGTCCCAGGCAAGAGCAACGATCTACGCAGATAGATTGTGTGGAGATCCTGCAATCGGTAACGGCATTAGTGAATTGCTGCAACCGCTGCTTATTGTAGGGGCTGATCCACTGAGCACTGCTGTAGCCAGTATCGAGCAGGAACAGCTGGATTATTGCCAGCAAAAGGCACGTGTGAAAGCAGAAATCATCTTTCAGGAATACGATCCTGCTACGCTTAACCAATCCTGTTTGATTCGATTGCCTGATGGAGCTAGTTTGATAGAGGGAACCATAGACTTTCCAACAGATATAATCACGGCTTGGACAAGTGCTGAAACCGCTGGACACCAAGAACTACTACTGGAGCTGGCTGGCAATATTGCTGAAGGAGAATTAATCGAAATTACTTTTGAACTGGCCTTGGATGACCCACTTTGTAGCGAGGATCCTACAGAGTATCTTATACAAACGACTGAAACCCGAGAGGTCATGTGCCAAAGCGATGATAGCCTTTGTGAGTTAGCAGTGAAGAACAATTTAGGCGCTGGCTTTGAATTGATCGAAGCACTCAGCTTTTCTCCGACATTGACTGGAGTTGGAACTTCTGTCTGTGAACAGGGGCAATACAATATTTCACTTGATCTGGACTTGGGCAATTTCAACCCGACTTTGTTTGATCTGGAGCAATTCATTTTGGCAGTGTACAGCGATGAGAATGGCAACAAATCAGTCGATGTCCAAGACGTATTGCTACAAGAACTGACAGTACACGATGCACCCTTGACCACAGAAAATATCTTCTTGAGCACCTTGATACAAGGTGTAGACAATTCAGAGCAGCTCCTACTGAGTCTGCAATACGCAGATGGAGGAAGCTGTGGTCAAGAATGCAACGATTTTGTCTGGCCATTGACAATTGACTCGGACATCCAGCTTGCAATCGACGGTTACATTTGGCTGGATAGCAACAATGATGGGATTGTGAATGAACCGGATGGTGAACTACCACAGTTCTATGGTACCGTGGCTATCTTCCAGGGAGCACAGCAAATTGGGACAGCAGAAGTGATTGCCGGCAGCTACACCTTTGATGTACCTCAGGAAGACCTTTATCGAGTAGAAATCGTAAACGGAAATTTTGTCGACCAATCTGGTTCTGAGATTGTAGCAGATATCACCAACAATGCGGTTGAAGATTTCTTTGTTGCAGACTGTTTCGCTTCCGAATCCTTCGATATACCCCTGCAGCTACCCTGTATGTTGGAGGTTTTGGACTACCAACATACCTGTATTGATGAGGGCCAAAATGTGGAGTACAATGTGCTTTTCGGCCAGTTCGCCAGTCCATTGACCGTACTGGTTAATGGAGAGCAGGTAGGCAGCCAACTGGAAGGAGCGGTGACGATCACCGTGCCTGCTCAGGAACCTTTTGCTATTCAGGTAATCGATGGCTTTGGCTGTATATTCACCTTGGCAA
>JAHDEE010000329.1 GCA_020629005.1 Chitinophagales bacterium | reverse complement strand
ACTAGCCGCCAGTCAACTTCAAAAGCCCCAACTGCACACAGCCTACAAAAAAGCCCAGCACAGCACCGGCAATCTCAATGAATTTGAACTCCTCATTCAAAATATCAAACAGCACCTTCTCCAGCTTATCCACCTCAAAAGCGGCCATCTTTTCCTTTACCAGTTCCTCCACGTCCAGGTCCTTCTCCACATTGTCGATGTAGCCGTCGATCAACTTTGGCGCTACATCATCCACCTCGGCAAGCAATTGCTCCTTCAAGCGATCCTTACGATCATCACCCATAAACAAACTCACGAGCGGGTGCATTTCCGGAAATTTTATATACAAAAACTCATCTACCTTCAGACCAATCGTATTCCTCACCGACTGAAAATTCTCCGGAGTCGCAAGGCGCTCCCGTATATCGTCAAAAGAAAGTAACTCATCGGCCACCAGCTTGCCGATCTTCTCGGCTATGTGTCGCTGACGTTTTGGAAACAGTCCATGGAAGGTTACGAACAGCACTTTTACCGGCTCCTTGGGATGAAAAAGCATCTTGACAGCCAGGTAGTTTGTAAACCAACCAATCAAGGCCGCGATAAAAGGTAAAGTATAGACAATCATGCTTGTAGGGAAAATGGAGTGATTACATGTGGTATAACGAGAGCAACAGACTTAAAGGTTCACAGAATACAAAATCTGGCTGCAAAGCAGGTCAAAAATGAGGCACTTGACAAAAAATTACACTAGACATATATGTAGGCTACGAGGATTTCGCAAACAGGCATTCGGCTTGTTCAGGCAGACAATATCCGCTTAATGGATAGCAATAACCCCTCCATAGTGTATCTTTGCACCCTATTTCAACAAAAGACAGGCAAAGATCATGAAGCAAGGGCTTTTACTGTGTTTTTCAATAATATTATTACTGATGGCTAAAGAGAGCGCATTTCCAGTGGTTTCGATGTCCTACACTGGCTCGCAACCCACCATCTCCTACGAACTTTCGATGGAGAAACCCCATACGCACTATTTTGATGTAAAAATGAAGGTCGACGGAGTCGACAAGGAGACCGTGGATATTAAAATGCCCGTTTGGACTCCCGGCTCTTATCTCGTGCGAGAATTCGCAAAAAATATCGATTACTTCGCCGTTACCGACGATGCAGGCAATCAACTTCCATTCGAAAAAGTAAGGAAGAACACCTGGCGTATCCAAAATGATGGCAAGTCCTTCACGGTTCATTATAATGTATATTCTTTCGAACACAGTGTGCGTACAAGTTGGCTGGATGCAGATCATGCCTACATCAATGGAGCCTCGGTATTTATGTTTGTCGACGGAATGTTAGACGTGCCTTCAACCATTAAAGTAAACCCGCATCCCTCCTTCAAAATGATCACCACTCCGCTGAAAAGCAAGGGCGGAGATCAGTGGACTTTGCATTGTCCGGATTACGATACGCTGGTAGACTCACCGATCGAAATCGGCACCCACGAACTGCACAAGTTTGAAGCAGGCGGCATACCACATCGCTTTGCGATTGTAGGCGAAGGCAATTACAACACCGAGCAGATGCTCAACGATACCAAAAAGATCATCGAAGCGCAAGTGGAGATGTTTGGAGATCATCCCTGTGAAGATTACACCTTCATTTTGCACAATACACCTGGCAGCTACGGTGGTCTGGAGCACCTAAATAGCACCTGCCTGATTTACCCTCAATGGGACTATCAGCCATTTGATAAGTATGTACGCTACCTGGGTCTGGTTTCTCACGAGTACTTCCACCTGTGGAATGTAAAGCGTATCCGACCGCACACATTGGGTCCATTTGATTATGATCGGGAGAATTACACCCACCTGCTTTGGATGGCAGAGGGATTGACCAGCTACTATGACGACCTGATCTTGCTGCGAGCTGGTATCATCAATCGCGATGACTATTTCGGCATTCTACAGCGCAACATCAACCGCGTAGAAAACACGCCTGGCAAGGATGTACAGTCACTTTCCGATGCCAGCTTCGATGCCTGGATCAAGTACTACCGCAAAAACGAAAACACCGACAACGTTTGCATTTCCTACTACTCGAAGGGTGCCCATGTGGGCAATTTGCTCGACCTGGCCATTCGCCACCACAGCAACAATGAGCGCAATCTGGACTATGTACTGGTGGAGATTTACAACGAGTACTACAAGAAGAAGGACGTAGGAGTAACCGAAAAGGAATATGCCAAAGTGATCCAGGACATCACCGGCAAAACCATGGACGAATTCCTCAATAACTACGTTTACGGCACAGAGCCGCTGGATTACAATAAGTACTTCGCTTACGCCGGCCTGAAACTGGTCAACAAGAACGAAAAGGGAAGGGGAGTCTACCTCGGTGTGAACACTAAGCAGGAGGGCGGCAAATTGATCATAAGCAAGATAACTGCCCACTCACCTGCTTACGAATTTGGCCTCAATGTAAATGACGAAATCGTAGCTATAAATGGCTATCGTGTGGATGGTCCGATCACTAAACACATCAAGCAATACAAGGCTGAAGAAACGATCGAAATCACCATTACCCGTGCCGGTAAGCTGCGTTCGATCCCGGTTACGCTGAGCAAAAACAGTAATGTAGATTACGAGATTCAGAAGGTCGAAAATCCTACTGCGCTTCAAAAAACGATCTACGAAGACTGGCTTGGAACAAAGTGGGACGAGTAAGTCTTTGCAGCCCTTTTCTTAGAGCAAGAAGCTGATTGCTGAGATTTCAATTTTTAGAAGCGGAACGAAGACGGTCGTAAGAACCGGCTTGCGCGTGCTCCGTTAAATTCGGCACCCAGCTAGCTGCTCCTGCTGTGCCACTGCTGTCTCCTCCTAAGGTCGGAGCCAGCATTGGCTCAGCAGTCCCCACGCTATCTGGGTACCTCATACCACTGCGCCCCCGGCTATTTTGCACCGCCACTCCATCGAGCGTACAACGAGCGAATAGCAAGCAAAACCCCAGGCGTGACGTCTCCGTCGCGCCCGACAAGCGTGACGTCTCGTCGCGCTCTTAGACTCCCAAATCACAAAGCCAAAAACTCCGACACCATCATCGCCGTCGCCCCCCAAAGCACATCTCCTCGTAAATCATAGATCGGCGTATCAAAAACGAAGCCCTGGATATCCATTTTTCTGCTCGAAATGATGTCTTTTGAAGCAAGGGTAGAAAGTGGAAACTCAATAATGCCTAAGACCTCATCGGGAGAAGGAATAAAATCTGGTCGCTGTGAGCTGAAGCCAAGAAAAGGTTGCACCAAAAAATTGCTTGGAGCGATATACAATTCACTAAGTGGACCGATTATATCTACTTGATTGGCTACGATGCCAAGTTCTTCATTTGCCTCTCGCAATGCGGTTGCCAGATGGTCATCATCTTCGGGATCTTTGGCCCCACCTGGGAAACTAATTTGGTAGGCATGCACCCCTCCCCCACTTCTTTTGATGAACACTGTGTGCATTTCGCCGTTATAAGGGTAAAGCAGCATTAAGACGGCAGCTTGGCGTGCATCCCTGGGTTTGTGCATCTTGCCATCACGTGCCAGCCGCTTCGAAGATGCCATTTTGATTTGAGCCGCAGGACCAGGTAATGGGGCCTGAAGCCGCAACCGCAGCTGTTCAATATAGTCTGTAGTCATATGCACTCAATAGTTAGCCAATATTCATCATCCAATTCAGTAATCAAAAATCAAGGTGCAAATCAGTAATCCACAATCCGTAATCCCAAAACCATTACCTTTACCTTTACACCACAAAATTACAGCCTTGTCAAAAGAAGTAAAACCATATAACGACGATAACCTGACCAAGAAGCAGGAAATCACGCAAATGTTTGACAACATTGCTCCCAGGTATGACTTGCTCAATCGGGTACTCTCCGTAGGTATAGATAACATCTGGAGGAAGAATGCGATCAATGAACTGCAGGATATTGCTCCACAAACCATACTCGATGTAGCTACGGGGACCTGCGATCTGGCGCTGGAGGCGATGAGATTGAATCCAAAGAAGATAATTGGTGTAGACATCTCCTCGCAAATGCTTGTGCTAGGTCAGCAAAAAATTGACAAGAAAGGATTTCAGGACATTATCAAACTGAAATTAGGGGATTCTGAGAATCTTCCGTTCGAAAGCAATACCTTTGATGCCGCTACCGTTGGATTTGGAGTGCGCAATTTCGAGAATCTGGAACAAGGATTGTCGGAGTTGCACAGAGTAATCAGACCAGGCGGTAAACTTGTGGTGCTGGAATTCTCCAAGCCCAGCAAGTTTCCGGTAAAACAGGTCTATTTCTCTTACTTCAAGTATGTATTGCCCAATATCGGCAAACTGGTCTCGAAAGACCAAAGTGCATATACTTATTTGCCTGCTTCTGTGCAGGCATTTCCAGAAGGGAAGCAGTTTATCGAAAAGTTGAAAGAATGCGGGTTCAAAACAGCCAAATGCAAGGAACAAACCTTCGGAATTTGTTCTATCTATACAGCCGAAAAAGTCTAGCAATATTGCTGCTGCTGATGGGGATTTCTCTAACAGCCTCAGCACAAATGAACCTACCCTTTCACGATCAAAAAAAGGTACACTTCGGTTTGGGCTTTGGCAGCAACAGCTCCAAATTCCAGGTCATACACTCTGAGGAATTTACACTACATGACAGTATCAAGGTCGTTGAGTCGACTCGTGCGCCTGGCTTTCACCTTTCCATCATATCCAATCTGCACCTCACCAAGCGCATGGACCTTCGTGCCCTGCCATCATTGATTTTGGCCGAAAAAGATATTCGTTTCGTAGAAGTTTATCAAAATGGAGATACCACCATCAGCAAAACCATCGAGTCCATTTACATAGATTTGCCGGTGAGCTTAAAGTACAAGTCCGATCGAATCTTTGACAATTTCAGGTTCTATGTGCTCGGAGGTATGCGATTCAGCTACGACCTTGCTTCGAATTCCAAAAAACGAAAGGCAATAAATATCCTTAAAGTCGATGCGCTGGACTATGCCATTGAATATGGAATCGGCCTGGAATTCTATTTCCCGCTCTTCATCTTCTCTCCAGAAATCAAAATCTCCACCGGATTACCCAACGTCTTTGTACCCACCGAAGGACTGCAATACTCCACCGTACTCGACAAACTCAAATCCCGCACCTTCTTCCTCACCTTCCAATTCGAAGGCTAGCACTAGTGCTACGTAAACAAAGTTCGTGACACCTTTTAGGAGCTTATCTTTTTGTCAGACGAGGCG
>JAHDEE010000055.1 GCA_020629005.1 Chitinophagales bacterium | reverse complement strand
GCATGGTTTTCGATAGGGCCGGGTCAGACGCATGCGATGCGTCTCTACAAGCATGGTTTTCGATAGGGCCGGGTCAGACGCATGCGATGCGTCTCTACGATCATGGTTTTCGATACATAGACGCATGGGGTAGACGCATTCGATTGCGTCTCTACAAGCATGGTTTTCGATACATAGACGAATGGGATGCGTCTTTACGATCATTGTTTTGTTGTGTTGTTTCTGCGCGGCGGAGATACGGTGCAAAATAGCCCCGGGTGAAGCGGAATGAGGTGCTCAGCTGCGCCAGTGACTGCCAGCCCAGGGCGGCTCGCCCATAAGGCGAGACGGAATGGGCTGAGCAGGAACAAGCAGATGAGTGCCGAATATTAGCGGAACACGGGACTGCAGCTTGCGCGATGTTTCATGTTTCGCTCCAAAACTTATTCGTATTTCTAGTGGATGGCTTAGGAATACTTTTTTAGGGTTTCCTTTGTGTATTGTGAGAGCACCAGGCGGCCGCTTTTGCCCGCGCGTTCGTCGAGCAATTGATCCCAGTGTTCGCAGCCTTCCCAGAAGACTTTTTTGAGCATGGATTGTGCTTCCGGATTGGTGGATAGTAGATAATCGGTTAGTTTCATCACCGCTGCGTCGAGTGCTTCGGCACTTTCATGCACTTCAGCATACAGCCCCTTTTGCATGGCCCAGTCGGGGGCGAAGAAATGATCCGCATTGATGGTCATTTGGCTAAATGCGGAGAGGCCAATTTTTCGGCGTACTGCTGGTCCGACCACGAAGGGACCGATGCCGACATTGAGCTCGCTGAGCTTTACGGAGGCGTACTTGGTAGCCAGACAATAGTCTACCGAAGCCGCCACTCCTACTCCACCGCCAACAGCTTTACCCTGTACACGGCCGATGACTAGTTTGGGGCATTTGCGAAGGGCATTGATGACATTGGCAAAACCGAGGAAGAACTGCTTGCCAGTATCGTAATCTTCGATGGAAATCAGCTCATCGAAGCTGGCACCGGCGCAGAAAGTACGATCACCACCGCTCTTGAGAATGATGATTTGCACCTCTGGATTTTGACCTGCAGCGTGGATGCTCTCTGCAAGTTTAGCCAGGATATCGCTTGGCAGAGAATTGTGCTTGGGATGGAAAAAACAAATCTCTAAGAGTCCCGGCTTGATGATCGTTTCTTTAACGTATGCTTCCATTAGATAAGTCCGAATTGTGCGAAATGATGATTGTAATGCTTGTTGTTTAGGAGGAACCAGTGATACTTGTCGAGTTCACCGAAAACGGGATTGAGAAGGGTGCCGTTAGGCTGTTCTTTGAAAAAAGCTTCCGTCTCATCGTAGGCTTCCCAGAAGGCCTTTTTGGCTGTCGGCAAATCCGCATGCTTGAGATCCTCTACTTCACCCTTTCTGAAAATCGGGTGAGCATATTCTTTTGGCATTGGGTAATAATTCCAAAGGGAATCCTGCATTTTTTCCAGGCGATCTTCTGGTGTGATAACAGTACCGGGAATCTGTCTGAGTCCCAGGCGGGCAAAATGCTCGAAGTGCTCTACCATATGCTGAGGCCCCATGATGCCCCACTTCGCTTCCGTTTCTTCGGTGAGCGCGTTGAGCGCCTCTTCGATCCGGGCACGGTCGAAATGCACAAAGGGGCTTTTCTTTTGCACCAGGGTAAGAATGGTCGCCATAGCAACCAGCTCCCCGTCCTGGTCAAAAATCTCTTCGTACCACTTGACTACGCCGCATGGATGCTCTTTGCCACGGCTATCTCTATCGACTTTTTCTTTGCAGGTGAGTCGCACCTGAATGGTATCATTATGATAAACTGGTCGAATGAAGCGACACTCATCCAATCCGTAATTGGCTCCGACTGGACCCTTGGCAGGATTGACGAAGAGGCCGGCGGCAGCGGATAGCAGGAAGTAGCCGTGTGCGGCACGCTTTTCGAAAATCGAGCCTTCCAGAGAGGTGATATCGGTGTGGGCGTAAAAAACATCCCAACTAAGGTTGGCGAAGTTTTGGATGTCGGAATCTGTGATTGTGCGCTTGTGCGTCAGTATGGACATGCCTGGTTCAATGTCTTCAAAATGGTATTTGAAGGGGTGTTTTTCGGCTTCGACTACTTTACCGCCCGGTTGGTAAATACCTGTAACTTTGGACAGTGTAGTAGGTGAGCCCTGAACGGCGCAACGCTGTAGGTAGTGCTTGATGCCACGCATGCCACCCATTTCCTCGCCACCTCCGGCTCGTCCCGGACCTCCATGTACCAAGTTTGGTAAGGGACTGCCGTGGCCTGTACTGAAAGGGGCCATCTCTCTGTTGATGATCATAATTCTGCCATGATGCGTGGCGGCCTCGACAGTAAAATCTCTGGCGATTTGATCGTCAAATGTGGCGATGGAGCAGACCAGAGAACCTTTGCCCAGCTGAGTAAGGTGTACTGCTTCATCCAGATCGGAATAAGGCATGATGGTGCTGACAGGACCGAATGCTTCTATCTCGTGTGCATTTGTATTTTTTAATGGCTCGTTTTCCCGCAGCAAGATCGGACTGAGGAAGGCGCCTTTGTCGAAGTCAGCATCTATTAGCTCGATCTTGTCTAAGCCTCCATAGACTATTTCGGCAGTTTCCTGTAACCGCTTTACCTGGGCCACTACTTCTTCTACCTGATCTTTGCTGGCCAATGCACCCATTCGCACGCCCTTAGCGGCCGGATTACCGATGGATACTTTTGCCAGAGCTTTACCAAGTGCGATCTGCACATCTTCTACCAGATTTTCCGGAACGATGACCCGTCTAATGGCTGTACACTTTTGACCGCATTTTGTGGTCATCTCATTGCGGACCTCTTTGATAAAGAGATTGAATTCAGGGCTACCAGGTACAGCGTCGGGGCCAAGAACACTGGAATTGAGAGAGTCAGCTTCCATGTTGAAAGGCACAGCTTCTTCGATGATGCGGGGATGTGCTTTGAGCATTCGACCGGTAGAGGCTGAGCCAGTAAAGGTAACAACATCCTGAGATTCTACGGTGTCTAAGATAGTTCGGGCGGAACCACAGATCAATTGCAAAGCACCTTCTGGCAGAATACCGGAAGCGATGACTTCCCGTACAACAGCCTCGGTAAGAAAAGAGGTTGCTGTAGCGGGTTTAACCACGGCTGCAACGCCTGCCATCCAATTTACTGCGCATTTCTCAAACATGCCCCAGACCGGGAAGTTGTAAGCATTGATATGTATGGCAACGCCTCTTTTGGGTACCATTATATGGTGGCCCATGAAGCTACCTCCACGTGATAAATCTATAGGGTCGCCATCGACGTGATAGCTCTGGTTGGGAAAATTTCTTCGTAGCGAAGCGTTAGCGAACAGATTACCGAATCCTCCTTCGATGTCTATCCACGAATCAGATTTGGTAGCTCCGGTTTTGTAACTGACTTCATAAAACTGGTCTTTCTTTTTTGTGAGGTAGAGAGCTAGCTTTTTGAGCATCATGCCCCTTTGCTGGAAGGTCATTTTCCTGAGGGCAGGACTGCCCACTTTTCGTCCATAGCTCAATACTTCGCCGAGATCGATTCCTTTGGTTGTTGCGACTGCAATTTGCTGCCCGCTTACCGCGTCATGTAGGGGCTTGCCTTCCCCATCGCCTTCGACCCATTTACCTGTTATGTAGTTACCAAGTTTCATTGATGCTTAATTTTGAATCTATTATTCGATGAGATTTTGTGAAAGGCCCTGGCCTTCATTGGGCGCAAAGTTGATCGCTTTATGCTTTTTCCAGAATTGCTGCATAACCTTGTCCCACCCCAACGCACATGGTGACCAGTGCATATTGTTTGTTGCTTTCTTGTAATTCCAGCGCTGCAGAATAGGCCATTCTGGCACCGGTCATGCCTAGTGGATGGCCAATTGCGATGGCACCTCCGTTTGGATTTACCCTGGGATCATCGTCAGCTATGCCCAATTCCCTCATGCATGCCAATGCCTGCACGGCAAAGGCCTCATTGAGTTCAATGATATCTAATTGCTCCAGGCTCAATCCTGCTTTTGCCAAAGCCTTTTTTGTGGCTTCAACTGGGCCGATGCCCATAATACGTGGTTCAACTCCTACTACGGCCGAGCTTACTATTCTAGCCATTGGCTTCAGCCCATATCTAGAAATTGCCTCATCCGAAGCAACGATGCAGGCAGCTGCACCATCATTCAATCCGGAAGCATTGCCGGCGGTGACTGTGCCGGATTCTCTCCGGAAAGCTGGTCGCAGTTTTGCTAAGCCTTCGGGAGTGGAATCGGGTCGAATGAACTCGTCTTCGGCAAAGATGATTGGATCTTTTTTACGCTGGGGTATGGACACGCTGACGATTTCTTTAGCTAGTCTACCTGAACTGCGTGCTTTACCGGCCTTTTGCTGAGACCAGGCAGCAAATTTGTCCTGATCTTCGCGACTGATCTTGTATTTGTCATAGAGATTTTCGGCCGTAAATCCCATGCCATCGGTTCCATACATTTGTTCCATTTTGGCATTGATGAACCGCCAGCCAAAACTGCTGTCATGCATTTTAGCGTCTCGGCCAAAAGCTTTGGAAACTTTTGAAATCACCCAGGGTCCACGGGTCATGTGTTCGACTCCACCTGCTATAAACAAATCCCCGTCTCCGGCCTTTATGGCTCTGTTTGCATGAATAACAGCTGACAGGCCAGAAGAACAGAGACGATTGACTGTTTCACCTGGGACCGTGTAAGGCAGGCCTGCTAAGAGCAGACACATTCTTGCTACATTTCGATTGTCTTCACCTGCCTGATTAGCACATCCAAGAATCACATCATCATAAGCTGCTTTGGGAATTTGTGGATTGCGGTCCACGAGGGATTTGATCACCAAAGCACCGAGATCGTCCGTGCGAATGGTGGATAAGGTTCCGGTAAATTTTCCTATCGGAGTTCTGATACCGTCAACTATGTATGCGTTCATCAGGTTGTGTGTTATCGGTGCTTATTTGAGGCACTTAAAGTAATCAAAAGGTTCTAAACAATCGAGACATCGGAACAAAGCTTTGCAAGCGGTAGATCCAAACTCACTCACAAGCTGGGTGTTGGTGGATCCACAATTGGTACATTCCAACTCCGAAGCACCGCCAATTAGTATTCTCTTGTCAACTTGTTGGTTTCTGGGAGCAGCGATTCCATAAGCTTCAAGCTTTTTACGTCCCTCTTCAGAAATCCAATCTGTGGTCCAGGCTGGCGAGAGCACATGTTTGATTTTTGCCGTGTAACCGATTTCAGCAAGGGCCGTCATGATATCCATCGCTATGGTATCCATGGCTGGGCAACCACTGTAGGTTGGTGTTAGGTCGATCTGAACATGTTTCTCCAGTACGTCAACTTTTCGTACCACTCCCAAATCAAAAATACTAAGCACTGGCACTTCGGGATCGCAGACTGATTCCAGTGCTCTTTGTACTTCCGGATTGTTTATTTGAAGTGCCTCTCTTACCATTCCATGTTCGGATAAGCCCTTTGCATGTATTGAAATTCTGAAAGAATATAGCCAAGCTGCTCGGTATGCATACCTTGCTTTCCCTGTGCGAATCTCGGAGCTGCATCCGGAAGAATCAAGCTTGCCTCTTCCAATACCGTTTTGGTTTCTTGTTCATATTCTGCCTTCACCGTTCCGGGATCCATCGCAATTCCGGCATCCGATAGCGCCTTTTCAATAGCTGAAGCGGTGAATAGCTCATCAACAAAAGGATAGAGTCTGTCAACTGCGGCTTGCGTCTTGATATGACTTTCTTCGGTGCCAGCACCCAACCTACGCATCCATTCGCTGGAGAATCGGAGATGATACCTGGTCTCCTTGATCGATTTGGCAGCAATCGCCGCGATGGTCTCGTCCGAACTTTTTTCCAGCTGCTTCAATTGCAGATATTGAAACTGGTCGAAGAAGAATTGTCTTGCTATTACATGGGCAAAATCTGTATTGGCCTGTTCGACGAGAATACAGTTGTAGTACTCTCTTTCTGTCCTCAGATAGGCGATATTATCTTCGGTACAATCACCTCCTTTCAACTCAGCAGCGTATTGAAAGAAATTCCGCACCTGCCCAAACAAATCCAGTGAGATATTGGTCAGCGCTATATCCGTTTCAAGCGAAGGGCCATGGCCACATAATTCCGAAAGTCGATGGGCAAGAATCATAGAATTATCGCCCAGCATAAGCAGGTAGCTGTACAGTTGCTCTTTCATCTTAGATATGCTTTAGCTCGATCGGCAATTCGTAGAATGTGGGGTGTCGGTATATCTTATCCATTGCCGGTTCAAATAGTTCACCTGCTGCTTCAGGGTTGGATGCCTTGATATGACGGGATTCGACTACCCAGATGCTTACCCCTTCCTGCCTTCGGGTGTATACGTCTCTGGCATTCTCCAGTGCCATTGTATCATCTGCTGCATGAAGGCTTCCTACATGCCGGTGCTCCAAGCCATTTTTGGAGCGTATAAAAACTTCAAACAGAGGCCATTCGCTACTCATACTTAAACCGCTTTAGACTGATTTCTTGTTGCTTTCTTTGCTGCGTACTGTAAGGCAGCTTCTCTCACCCATGCACCGTCTTCCCGAGCTTTAGTTCTTGCTTCGATGCGTTCTCTGTTGCAAGGGCCATTGCCTTTTACAACTTGCCAGAACTCATCCCAGTTGATTTCACCGAAGTCGTAGTGCCCTCTTTCCTCATTCCATTTCAAATCGGGGTCTGGGATTGTCAATCCAAGATAATCGGCTTGTGGGGCAGTGATATCGATAAATTGCTGACGAAGTTCGTCGTTTGTTTTTCGCTTTATCTTCCACCTGACCGATTGGGCTGTATTGGGGGATTCATGGTCTCTGGGTCCAAACATCATCAAAGACGGCCACCAAAAGCGATTGAGGGCATCCTGGGCCATCTCTTTTTGCTCTGGCGTGCCCTTGGCAAGACCCAGCATGATTTCATAGCCCTGGCGCTGATGAAAGCTCTCTTCTTTGCAAATCCGCACCATCGCTCTGGCATAGGGACCATAGGAGGTTCTGGTGAGCATGACTTGATTGATGATGGCCGCGCCATCTACGAGCCAACCGATGGCACCGATATCTGCCCAACTGAGCGTTGGATAGTTGAAGATCGAGGAATATTTGGCTTTTCCGGTTAGCAATTGCACTTCTAGTTCGTCTCGGCTGATTCCAAGCGTTTCCGCTGCAGAGTAGAGGTAGAGCCCATGACCAGCCTCGTCCTGCACCTTTGCAAGTAGTCCTACTTTTCGTCGCAATGAGGGTGCACGGGTAATCCAATTGCCCTCTGGAAGCATACCAACTATTTCAGAGTGAGCATGTTGTGAGATTTGACGAATGTGCGTCTTTCGGTATTTTTCAGGCATCCAATCCTTTGGCTCAATGCGCTCGCCGGCATCAATACGGGCTTGAAACTGCTCCTCAAGGTTTACTTCTTTGCTCATAAGAGACGAATTTACACATCAAAATCAACGATCAGCTTATCCGAAATGGGAAAAGACTGACAGGTGAGAATATAACCATTATCGATCTCTTCTTGTTCGAGACCATAACTCAGCAGCATATCGACCTCTCCCTCCACGATCCGGGCCCTGCAAGTTGCACAAACGCCACCTTTGCAGGCGAAGGGTAAGTCTGCCGCATTTTTCAGAGCGGAATCAAGCACAGATTCGGCACCTTGTTCTACCAACAGGCTCAGACTCTTGCCGCCTTCAGTGATCCTGAGCTCGCAGGTCTTTCCCTTAAAACTAGCTGCCAGATCCACTTTCTTTTTTGCTGTTGCAGCATTATTGGAGCCAAAAAGCTCAAAGTGCGTTTTTTCCTTTGGCACCGCCTGCTTCTGCAGAACCTCCCGAATGGTATTGATCATCGCTTCCGGACCACACATAAAGAAGTGATCAACAGAATCAACGGGGCAAATACCCTTAAAGATAGTGCCCAGTTTCTCCTCATCAAGTCTTCCATTCAACAAAGGGATATTACGGTGCTCACGGGTGAGAAAGTAATAGATCTCCAATCGTTGCATGTGCAGATTCTTAAGAGCCTCCAACTGCTCTTTAAGCATAATGCTGGAGGCAGTCTTGTTGACGTAGAAAAGCTTGAATTTGGATGCTGGCTCTTGCTCAAGGTGCGTCTTGATGATGGAGCAAATGGGAGTAATGCCGCTTCCGGCAGCAAAAGCAACGTAAGTGCTTGCTTTGTTTTCATTTACGGGAACATAGAACTTACCATCTGGAGGCATCACATCCAGGAAATCTCCTTCCTTGAGCTCTTGATTGGCAAAGGTCGAGAACTTCCCATCAGGCACCTGTTTAATGGCTACCTCCAATACTGCGTCTAAAGGGCTGGAGCACAGAGAATACGAACGTCGTACCTCTTCGCCATTAATTTTCGCCATCAAGGTCAGATATTGACCCTGCATAAAGCTAAAGTCCTTTCGTAATTCGGTAGGAATTTCAAAGCCAAGGATCACACTTTCGTCGGTATCCCTGGCGATTTTTTGCACCTTAAGTTGATGAAATTTCTTCAATTGAACAGCGGTTTTTGCTCGCCCAAAGCTAACATTTGTTGCCGCCCTATCCAAGCATTTGCCTTATGGTGGCAGACGTGGGTTTGCTTATGTACTGCAATTGTCCAAGGCAGATACACCTTCGATCCGGAATAGCCTCAAAATAGAAAGGGGCTAACCGATAAGCTAGCCCCAATTTCCTATAATACGATAGTTACTACTATTCTAATTTGAATTTCACCGGGAGGGTATAAAGCACATTGACGGGCTTTCCATCTACTGTTCCCGGATTCCACTTAAAATCATTTCCCTTCATCTTGTCGAGTACATGCATTACAGCTTCAGCCGTCCCATCTCCAATGTCTTTTATCACTTTGACAGACTCTACATTGCCTTTGTCCGTAACCACAAATTCTGAAACCACCATTCCCTGTGTCCCTCGATCCCTGGCAGTCTTTGGATACTTGATATTAGTGTATACAAAAGTCATCAATGCATTGTTGCTGCAGGACTCGCGCTCCTCGGTGGTAAGCGATTGACAAGAGCTTGCATACGGCAATTGGTCAGGCTTTGTGTACACCGTCCGCTTGTTGTTGATCACCTGCTCGACATTAGAGCCTCCGTTGGCTAGCATGATTGTGTCGCTGGTGGTTTCTTCAAAAAACCTCTCCTCCGATTCTCGGTCTAGCTCGATCAGATTGCGTTCTGCGAGAATTGATTGGTCTTTTTCTTGTTGACAAGATTGAATAAATACTATTGCGGGAATCGCAAGAAGGTAGATTGCGAGACCTAATAGTCTGCTTACTGGCTTTTTTTCTTGATACATCATTACTATTCGCTTTTGGGTAAATGAATTAAAATTATTAACCAGTAGTAACTCCTGATGCGAGGACAATTGCTCGATTAGGAAGTTCGAGTAATCGTACTTGGAATTTGAATGAAGCATGAGTGCATCAACCTCATACTCATGTATTAATCGTAGTTTTTGGTGCAGAAAGTAATAGGTTGGTAGCCACCAATAAAACACCTGGCAAGCGGCAACCAACAGATTATCGAGCGAATGGGCTCTTTCAAAATGAAATCGCTCATGCATCAGTATGATCTTAGCTTCATCACTATCGAGATCCAATTCCTGCGGCAAGAAGATAAAATGCCAGAAAGAGGCTGGCGTCTTAACCGCGCGAGTCTTGATTATCCTCAGCTGCTCCTGCTTGATAATCGTGCTTCGTAATACCAGAAATAGTATTTTAAAAAGGCCATACAGAAATCTAAAAAAGGAAAGACCCATGCCCAACAGAAACCCGATTTTCAAAAGCCCCAACCAGTAAAAGGCATTACCGCTGCCTGTTGAATTAGCTTCTTGACTTGCTTCTGAAGCACCTAATTCCAGTACCGGCAGCTGTATTCCGTACAGGGTATCCTGCACAAGGGTTCCAAAGCTGATTAGTGGCAAAATCAAGGCAAAGAGCAGAGACCCAATAAGCAGAATTCGCTGATAGGAAAAATTAAATTTCCTGTAGCTAGCAAATTGGAAGGCGGCATAAAGTACACTTAGGTACAAGCCGGAAAAACCAACGTAGATCAATAGATTGCTCATGCTATTTCTTGTTTTCAAGTTTGTCCAAAAGACCTTTTAGTTTTGAGACCTCCACGTCTTCTTCCTTTACGAGGAAGGAAAGCATATTATCTACTGATCCATCGAAGTAGCCCTTTATCATCTCGCGAACCGAGTTTTTTGCATAGCTCTGTTTGGAAATCACCGGAAAATAAGCATGTGTCCGGCCATAAGTCTCATGTGATACATAACCTTTTCTCTCCAGGGTTCGGACGGTTGTAGACACAGTAGAGTGAGGTGGTTTGGGATCGGGCATCAGCGCAATTAGCTCCGAAACGGTCGATTTGCCACTATCCCACAGCATTTGCATTATTTCTTCTTCCCCCTTGGTCAATTTCATGTCAACGTATTTTATCGGCACATAACGGATCAATCCGTTTTATGACGTAAAACTACGTTATAGATTTCAAACCTGCAATCTTTTTTAACAAATCAGCAAAAATTAGTGTGAGCTTTGCTATCAGGAATTGGCAGCAGACATTAGGGAAACAAGCAGATCTATGTCTTCTTCGGTGGTTTTCCAGGAGCAGATGCTGATGCGTATCGCAGCCTGGCCTTGCCAGGTAGTTCCGCCTAACCAGGCAGCCCCCGAATCCTGCACCGCCTGCACGACCATTTTCGTTTGCGCTTCACTTTCGCAGGCCACTAGCACCTGGTTAAAAACTACTTCGTTGAGCATTCGAAATCCACTTGCCTTCAAGCCGGCTTCTGTCCGCTTGGCCAGATGATAAAATCGACCAACCATTTGCTCAATTCCGTTTCTCCCAAGGTACTTCATGGTCGCCCACAACTCAATGGCCCGGCAGCGCTTTGACATTTCCGGACCGTAGAGCATTGGGTCTCGCTGCTCACTGTAAATGATGTACTCACCGCTTGCTCTCAAAGCTGTCACCAAAGATTCAGGATGACGACAAAGTACTATTCCGCAATCATATGGGGTGTTAAGTGTCTTATGCCCATCAACAGCCCAGGAGCTGGCTTTTTCCATTCCTTTGGTTAGATATTGCAGCTGCGGACAAGCACGAGCCCATAGCCCAAAAGCGCCGTCGATATGTACCCACGCACCTACAGCATTGGCAAGGTCGCAAACTGCGTCAATGTCGTCGAAGGCGCCTGTATTGGCATTGCCCGCTTGCAGCAGGACAATGCAGGAATTGTCCAATTCCGGAAGTTGCTGTATATCCAGTCGCCCTTGCTTGTCTGCTGGCAACCATTCTATGTTTTGGCTGCCAAAGCCAAGAAGCGCGAAAGTGGCTTTCACAGAAGCGTGCACTTGCTGATGTGCCAGAATGCGAAGTTTGGGAGCTTGCATCAGACCTTTCTCGAGAAAATCCCATCCCAGATTTTTGAGTACATGGTATCTCGCGGCACAGAGCGCAGAAAGGTTGGCCATTGAAGTACCACTGACAAAGCCTGCCACCGTTTCTTGTGGTAGTGCAAGGACATCCTTTAGCCAGCTTTCGCACACTGCTTCAAGCTTTCCGTTGATTGGGGAAATCACGTATAGCCCTCCACACTGGTCCCATACATCTGTCATCCACTTAGCCGCAAGGGAAATGGGAACGGCTCCACCATCCACAAAACCAAAATATCGTCCACCGGTCTGCGCAGTAGCGGCAGGCGCGCCAAATTTTTGCAATTGATCCAGAATCTTGATAGGGTCTCCCGTATCCACTGGTAACGGTTCGTCAAAGTGCCTTAGATTGTTCAGTGATTCTTGCGAAGGAAAAACCCTCTGCTCGTCTACCGTGTCGACGTATTCGTAAGCATGTTTTTTAGCGAACTCAAAGATCTGCTTTGATTCCAGCTCACTCCTCATTTTATCATGTATCATCATTAAACACAATTTAGGTTAGAAGACAAAGTTACTGAAGTAGTGCATCAATTTCTGAGAAGTTTCATCGCAATCCAGCTGGCCGCAGTAACAAAGTGAGCAAAACTTATTTAGCTGCATAAAAGGGACTTTGCTCCTATCCATGCTGTAGCCAATGACGGTCCTTGTAGTCCGTCTTCAACGGGCGCTTCGACTTCGCTCAGCGACCATTGAAGGCTCCAAATTGGGCTTTTACTCACTCTGGCTCAGCGACCGTTGAAGACTCCAAAGTGTTTTTTACTCACTCTGGCAAAACTGTCTACAGCTGAAGTACACACAGACAAATTGGAAAGACTACGACACCCAAGGCTTTGGCGCTCAGGCAATTTTCGGTATCTTAATGAGGTTGTGCTGTACCCTAAAAGCTGCTTTTTTCGTTTAGCATTTCGATCCTAATCCACAAATTCGTGATGCAGAAATTTGTAGGAATCGTGTAGACTGGACAGTAGCATCATGTGGACTTCTGCCAATTTAGGATTGGTATTTGCGGTAAGCAGAAATCAAAGGAAAGCTATGGATAATCCGGAAATGCTTGATGATCAACTGTTTGCTAAGCCCAAGGGCTCGGTAAATTTGCTGCTGCTTGCTTTTCTGCTCGTCTTGTTTAGCGGCTTGGTTGGAGGAGTAGTAAATCTCATCAACGGCCTGGTCAGCGAAGAATATTTCCGAAATATTATGGGCTGGGAATTTGAGGGAATCTGGCTAGCGGCGGTATTTCTAGGCGCCACACAGGGTCTGATATACGGGCTGGTATTCAGTGTAGTTTACGCTACAGGATTTTCGGGAATCACCAAAGGGCTTGCCCATTGGCGCTTTGTATTCAAACAGGTACTCAATATGGGTTTGATCTTGCTGCTGGTTTGGTTGCTGATCGGTTTTGGGGCTGTAGCCTGGGCTACTTTGTTTCCCGAGCTTTATCGCAGAACCATCATTCAAGTACCGGATCAATTCTTCCCTATGCTGCGATACGCCTGGGTAGGCGGGTCGATATGGGGGATTACCATTGGTGGGCTTATTAGCCTGATTTATGGACTGAGATCTACCAAAAGGGAATGGCAAAGAATGGTGGCTACGAAGATGGTAGGTGCAAAATAGCCCCGATGGAAGTGAAAATGCAAGTAGCAGGCAGTGGACTAAGTGCCCGGCAGGGCTGGCTCCAAAAAGAGACTGCCCTGCCGGTGCAACGAAGCCACTGAATGATGCTTGCATTGCAACGGACAGCGGGACAGAAGGTACTACAAGGAAGAACGCTTCGCTCCTAAAATTTATCTTCCGTATTATAACCGAGAATCGATAGCATCTCATTCACGGTCTGTTCGTTTCGGTATACCTGATCCACAAAGTTTCCCTTGTCATCACGATCTATTGTAATCACTTTTGGTGCGGGAATAAGGCAATGTTTGATACCGCCATAACCGCTGATCGAGTCCTGGTATGCGCCGGTGTGAAAGAAACCAATATAGAGCGGTTCGTCATCGCCGGACTTGTAGGAAGGGAGGAAGAGTTGCTGGTTGAAATCTTCGGAATTGTAGTAATCCAGATGGTCGCAGCTAATGCCTCCAATATTGACCTTTACATAATCATTCTGCCATTTGTTGACCGGCAGCATAATGAATTTTTCGTTGATTGACCAGGCATCCGGTATGGTGTTCATGAGACTATTGTCAATCATGTACCAAAGTTCGCGGGAGTTTTGCAATTTTTGCTCGATAACGGAAAAAATGATGGCCGCACTCTCCCCGACCGTGTACTTGCCAAACTCAGTGAATAGGTCTGGATCCGGCACATCTTCCTCCTTGCATGCTTGCTGAATCTTCGAAACAATCAGGTTGACAATGTTTTCATAATCGTAACTAAAGCCAAGATTATTCCTGATGGGGAAGCCGCCGCCAAGGTTAATTGCTTTCAAATCCGGACACATCCGGCTAAGTTCTACATAGAGTCCCAGCGCTTTCTGAAACTCACCCCAGTAGTAGAAGGTGTCTTTGATGCCTGAGTCAATAAAGAAATGTAACATCTTCAGGCAGAGCTTGTTATCTGTAGCTATCTGCTCACGATACAAGTCAGGAATGTCGCCAGGTCTGATGCCCAGTCGCGAGGTGTAATACGCTGATTGAGGTTCCTCGTCAATGGCAATACGTATTCCAATCTTTAGTTGACCTACAATATTTTTGCTGTACTTTTTGACTCGCTCAATTTCGGATTTTGAGTCGAGCACAAGGATAGAATTTCTAAATCCACTTTTATGTAGCTTGATTATTTTTTTCAAATACTCATCCGTCTTGTAGCCATTGTGGACAATAATAGTAGCCAGGGAAAGCTCTGATTCATTGTACAATCGATAAATGACATCGATATCAAAAGAGGAGGAGGTCTCCAGATGTACTCCTTCTCTTAAGGCCGCTTTTACTACGTGAGAAAAATGGCAACACTTGGTACAATAGCAGTAATGATAACTGCCCTTGTAACCCGTTTTATTAATCGCGGCGTTAAAGAGCTGATTCGCCCTGCGAATCTGTTCTCCAATCCTCGGCAGATAGAACAGCTTGAACGGAGTCCCGTACTTATCAATCAAATACTTTAGGGACACGCCATAAAAAGTAAGGTAACCATCCTGGAGCGCAAATCCCTCCTGTGGAAATTTATAGCCCTGATCAATGAGATCAAAATAGCTGCTTTTCATCGATTGCTGCTTTTGAAGCTGAGTAATTTGCTGCCGGAAGAGGCAAAAAGAACGCAAATAAAAAGCTAAAATGAACGATTTGCAATAGTTTTTTATTCTCCCCTAAAAAGAGTGGGAAAAATTCACAAGTCCAGGGGATATTTGATCAACCGGGGACTGCTTAAAGGCTGTACCTTTGGGGTATGGGATTTGGGGTATTAGATTTGAGATCTGCGACGACTGACCTGACCCAAAACCAGCAACCAAAAACCAAAAACCAAAAACCAATAAACATTATGGCAACCGAAATTAAAATCAAGAACGTTCCTACGGGATATCAGTCAATCATTTCTAACGGCAGACACAGCATTATTGGTGATGAGCCTATCAAGAGTAAAGGTACCGACCTTGGCTTTGCCCCTACTGAGCTGGTATTGGCAGGCCTCGGCATGTGCAAGGTAGCCACTGTGAGATACATTGCTCGCAAGAAAGGTTGGGAAGTCAGAGATGTGGATGCTGAGCTTTCTCAAACTGTGAAAAGGGACAAAGAAGGCAAATTGACACCTACCGTTAGCGTTAAGCTACGAATTGAAGGCGACCTGACAGAGGAGCAAAAGGCCGAACTCAGCCGCGAAGCGGACAACTGCTATGTACACCGCTTGATAGAAAGCGATTGGGAAATTGCAGCTGCAGAACCCCTTGTGGAAGAAGAAGTTGTGGGATAGTACCACCGGCTCGGTACAGGAAGTTTCACCGGCAACATCTGACATTTGCCAAATAATATTTTGGAGCGAAACGGTTTGGCACGTCGACAGGGATGACCCGTGCTCCATTGCAATACAGCTACCTTCTGCCTGCTCCTGCAAGCGCCCTGCCATCTCTCCTATCGTCGAGCTGGCATGGCGCAGCAGTCGCCACGGCAGCAGGCAGCTGTATTTCCATTTCGCCCGGGGCTACTAGATCGCTTTCACGCTCGCAGCCCTATCTTTTCTAGCACAAACATATGCCCTGACATCTATTTTAAGTATTCGCGATAAGAATCTGTGCCAGGCATGCATAACTGGTTCTTTTTTGTCATATTTGCAGCAAGTAAAATTAGGGAAATGCCTTCAAAATATGACTATATTATTGTCGGTGCTGGCTCAGCCGGCTGCGTACTGGCAAATCGACTATCTGCTAACCCGAGAAATCAGGTCTTGCTGCTTGAAGCTGGCGGCAAGGACAGTTCGCCACTTATTCATATGCCGGGAGCTTGCGGACACCTTTTTAACAGCAAGGTTGACTGGGCTTTTTACTCCGAACCTCAAAGCCATTTACTAAACAGAAAGATTTTCCTGCCTCGTGGTAAAACACTTGGCGGTTGCAGTTCTACCAACTATATGGTGTACGTGCGTGGCAATCGCAGTGACTACGATGAATGGGCTGCAATGGGATGTGCAGGCTGGTCTTACGAAGAAGTGCTTCCCTACTTTCTCGCCTCGGAAAACAATGTCAATATTCACAACGAATATCACAACCAGGGTGGGGAGCTTAATGTAGAGTTTCCCAAGAAGTTCAAAACCCCTTATCGTAGTGCCTTTATTGAAGCCTGTATTGCCAATGGCTTTCCCCACAACGGGGACTACAATGGTGCAAAACAAGAAGGAGCCGGGGTGTTCCAACACACCATCAGGAAGGGGCTTCGTCATAGCACCTCGTCTGCCTTTCTGCGCCCGGTAAGCGCTCGTAGCAACCTTAAAGTAATGACCAATATGCTAACCGAAAAGGTCATTCTCAAAGACGGTAAAGCAATAGGGGTGAAAGCCCGTGACGGCAACAGAAATATGCTGACCCTGCATTGCAATAAAGAGGTAATCATCTCTGCAGGAGCCTTCAATTCTCCACAGGTCTTATTGCTTTCCGGTATCGGTGATCGGGCTGAGTTGCAAGAAAAAGGTATCGAATGTCTACATCATCTACCGGGAGTGGGCAAAAACCTACAGGATCATCTAATTGCCTTTGTAGGCGCGACCACCAAAGAACAGCAAGGACTCAACCACTTTTCGAAACCGATGCATGCTATGTCTGCCTTGGCGAGCTTTGCCAGTAAACGTGCAGGCATGTTGAGTCTCAGCCCTTTGGAGGCAGTGGCTTTTGGCAAATCAGGGATGAACGAAGATCGGGTCGATTATCAGTTCCATTTTGCTCCTATTCATGTCGGTGATGATTATGACAACCTCGATCTCTACAATGCAGCCTCTTTACCAAAAACAGATGGCCTATCGATTGTGGCCACTTTGCTCAGACCTGAGAGCAGAGGCTATGTTGCTTTGCGTAGCAACAGGATCGAGGAACCAGTGCTCATTCAACCAAACTTTTTATCGGCAGAGCGGGATTTGGAATTGCTGCTGCATGCCACAAAAAAAGCCATACAGGTGATGCAATCACCAGAACTCAAAAGGCACATCAAACAATATCACTATCCAATTGGCGAGACAAATGATGAGCGACTAAGAACTCATCTGCGCAAAGTTATCGAAACTGTGTTTCATCCTGCCGGGACCTGCAAGATGGGTACCGATGAGCAGGCTGTGGTCGATCCTGAGTTAAAAGTTCATGGTATTTCGGGTTTAAGAGTCGTAGACGCCTCTATAATGCCCAAGGTGGTAGCCGGCAATACCAATGCCCCTACAATCATGATTGCTGAGAAGGCTGCGGATATGATTATGTCTGGCAGATCTTGAAGGGATCAACTGCCGGGAGCATAGGACTCCACACATTAAAGTTCGTCTATCACCGCTTGCTTCAGTCAGGTAAGTAGCGGATATTCACACATAGATCTTGCGCTTGACAATTTTTAGTCGTCCTAAGCCTTCCAGTTTCTTGATGCTACGGATGACCGTCTCGACTCGCAATCCTGTGAGGTTGGCAATGGTTTGCCTGGTCAGGTCAATCTGGCTGCTGAAGGCTTCCTCATCAGCAGGTTTTAAAAAATCCAGAAGGGTCATGATTCTGTGCTCCGCGTCATAACTTTTGATTTCTTTAGACAAAATAGCCTTAAAACGCAGTCGGGTGGAAAGGGTGGCAAGCAGCGCAATACTAATATCAGGGTGGACCTTCAGCATTTCAAGGAATCTATGTTTCTCCAGTTTGATAAGTTCAGTTTCGACAATTGCCTCGGCATTAGCAGGGTATGCGAATTCTCCGAACAAAGGCGGTTCTCCAAAACTCTGACCTTCTTTAAATATGCCTTGTATTGTTTCATTGCCCTCCTCATCATAATTGTTCATCTTCAGCTCTCCTGAGAGGATCTGATAGTAGAAAAAGGCATTGTCTCCTTCCCGAAAGAGCACCTGCCCCTTGTTCAGTCTGCTGCGAACAGCCCCAAACTTTTCTAGTATTTTGATTTCAATCATTGTTCTTTATGATGCAGGTCATAAATGGGTAGCACCTACTGGGTATATCTTTGGACTAAGGGATGGAGAATCAATAACTGTCCATTTTGACTTGCTGGAAATGATTTATCCTTCGTTATTTTTCTCCACCAGCCATCAAGGATGCTGTCAAAAAATGCCTCGTCTAAATCACTTCTAGCGGCGTCAAAATCGGACAGTTATTGATTCCCATTCCCTAAGTTAATCAACTAAACAAAATCATTCAGTTATGGCAAGCAAGATAGCAGTTTATCCAAAAGTATATGAGGATCCAAATGAGGGCGGGATCATGAAAAAGTATCTCAACTATTGCGAAGCGCAGATGCCAGTAAGAAGCCAGTGGTATCTGATTACCTTGATGGTTTTGGCAGGTGGCGTAATTCCAATCGGACTTGCGGTTATGAGCCTCTTCCCGGAGTACATCAACTATGTAGGTCTAAGCATGACGCTCTTCCTGGCAAATGTGATAGTGAATGTAGCAGGGGTGCACACGAAAGTGACGTTAAGTCTTTTCCTGGCAACTGCCGCACTGTTATTGCTGATTCCGGCAGTTGCAGCACTGGGCTTATTGTTTGCCTAGTGCGACGCAAACGAAGTACGTACCTCTAAGAATACTAAACTCCACGAGATGAAAGACATTGAAGACGAGCAGGATATCGTCCTGATGGTGCAGCTCTTCTACGGTAAAGTAAGGGAAGATGATTTGCTTGGGCCCATCTTCGCTCTTCGAATATCCAAGGATGCCTGGAATGTGCACCTGAACCGAATGCAGCAGTTCTGGGCTACCGTCCTTTTTGCCAAAGGTGGTTACAAGGGCAATCCATTTGCCAAACACAGCCAATTGCCAGTGCGACAGCAGCACTTTGATCGCTGGCTCCAGCTTTTCCGCAGTACGATAAGCGAGAATTTCAGAGGAACGATAGCCGATAAGGCCAAGGCGAAAGCGGAATTGATGGCGAAACTCTTCCATCTCAAGTTGCAGCTCAACCAGGATCAAGACCAAAACACTACCATTGTCTGATTCCTTGCTCGCAGGGGCTTAAAGGTCGATATTTAAAGCTGGTTCTTATTAGCTATTTTGTCCTCAAAACGAAACAGGATGAAAGAGGGATTAAAAGTGGAGGTGTCTGAGTTTGCTGAGACCCCATTGGAGGGTATTGAACACTCCACAAGAATCGTCAAACAGTTGCCGCCCAATCCTGAGGAGCTGGGAGAATCAGATGTGTTGATCGAAGTCAAGAGTTCGGCACTGGGTTGGGTGGATCTAATCATGACCAGCGGCCAATATCAGCATCAACCCCCACTTCCCTATACACCCGGATTGGAATACAGTGGTTTGGTCCTGAGCAAGGGTTCGGCCATCTCTGACAAACGCTTGAGAATTGGGGATGAAGTGATGGTCGACGGCTTCGTCAGCGGTCCTAGATCGCCTGGCAAATATCAGATTTACGGTGGATTTGCCTCTTATGCCATTGCGCCAATTAAGGCCATCATTGCTAAGCCGACAGAGCTAGACTTTGACCAGGCTTGCAATTTATTGGGAAGCTATGAAACCGCCTATTACTGTCTAGTCACCAATGCAGAGCTTCAGGCAGGAGAAACTGTGCTGATCCATGGGGCCTCAGGAGCCACCGGCATGGCCGCAGTTCACATTGCCAAACTACTTGGCGCAACCGTCATTGCTACCGGCCGTTCTGATGAAAAGCTAGCCCAGGTAAAAGCTCAGGGAGCGGATCATGTCATCAATACAGCAGCCACAAATCCAGAGGAAAAAGTCCGTCGTTTCCGTGGGGATGTCAAGGAACTTACCGAGGGAAAAGGGGTCGATGTCGTATACGATGGAGTCGGCGGGGCCATATCTGAAGAGAGCCTTCGCTGTGTCAGGTTTGGGGCGCGCTTTCTCATAGTCGGCTGGGCCGCCACCCCATTTGTCGCCAAAGGAAAAGGAAAGCGAGGGGCTCCCAATGCCAACAGATTGCCAACCAATCTAATCCTTATAAAAGGACTCAAAGTATTGGGAAGCCCAATGGTAATTGGCACACAAAACAATCCCGAGATTAGAGCAAAACGATTGCAAGACATCTTCCAATGGGTCAAAGAAGGCAAAATCCGTCCCTATGTTTCTTCTGTTTTCCCACTGTCTGAAGTCAAGGAGGCAATGAAAGCCAAGTGGCATGGAAAGATTGTCGCAGGGGCCGCAGTTCGACCTGAGTTTGCGTCTTGAAATGTGCTATCTTCTAGATCTTAATTTGCGGTCCACAATTGGCGAAACCACAGCAGCACCATGCAAATTAATATGATCACCATCCAAATAGCAGCTGTCGGGCAACTCAAAATGATGAAAGTCCAGATGAGTGAGATTCGAGAGTTTCCCGGCCATTAACCCATCAAAATGCTGCCTGAACTTTTCGGGAATCTGAGCCGAATAACTATCGTGAATCGGAGCACTGAAAATCACTAGTTCTACCTCCTGCTGCTTGCAAAGACTGATGATTTTGTCTAAGTATTTCAATTGCAATTTCGAAAACTCCAGTTCTTCACCATCGGGCTGATAGTAGTGCCGTTGAACCGCCACTTGTACCACATCCTCTTCGAGCTCATTCTCAGTCATTGGCGAAAATTTTCCGATAAAAGGGAAGCGATCTTCTTCCTTGAGAATTGATTTCAACATCACTCTTAAGATCAGCCGCGCATATTCTCTGGGCGAATCAGCAATATCAGAAATTGCCTCCTTATCCAGCACTTGGAAGTACCTGGGGTACATCGTATTCAGTTTGCTACTCTGCATCACTGCCCGATCAAAAGATTTAGTAAAACTATGGTAAGATAGGCCCAGCACCACCTGCTCAACATTTGGCATCATTCCCAACAAATGCTTCAACACCTGGTGACTGTAAAGCAAGTGTTCCCCGCTTTGAGCCAAATTAACAGCCCCTTCAATCAGGCTATCATCGAGAGAAGTAAGCGGATGAGAATCGCCAACCATCAGGATTCTGGTTCCGGAATCTAAAGGCAACTGCTGCGACTGCCTTCCACACAACACAAAGATTAGCAAACCACAAAGCAAAGGCCCCAGGCAGAAAAGAAAGGTCTTAATCATAAACTTTTTCATCCGCTACTAAAATTGAAAGTAAATGAACTCCTGGCCCGTTCCCCCAAACCAGAAAATTGCCAAGAGTAACACATAGTAGAAGCCAAAGCGAAAAATCGGATGCCGCTTCATTCCGAGATGCTCGATGGCATGCTCACCTTCCCTGCCAATCCATTCTACGAACACAAAAAAGACCATACAAACCATAAGCTTATGAGCCTCAATTTCTGGCCATGTAAACATGGAAAGACTAATCATGCCCACGATATAACTGACAGCGTCCATAATACTATCTGCCCGAAAGAAAATCCAGGCAAGCACAGACAAAGCAAAAGTAGAGCACATGGCAAACAAGTCGCGAAGTGTTGGCAGCCACTTTCCTTTCGCCACAATCTCCATATTCTTGCGATTTCGTCCTACAAGCAGAAGAGGCAGGAAGTACAAAGCGTTCAGAGCACCCCAGGCAACGAAGGTCCAATTAGCTCCATGCCAAAAGCCGCTTACCAGAAAGATGATGAACACATTTCGCACCTGCTTCCAAATAGCCACTTTACTACCTCCAAGAGGAATGTACAGATAATCCCTAAACCAGGTCGAGAGCGAAATATGCCAGCGGCGCCAAAACTCAGCCATGTCTCTGGAAAAATAGGGAAATGCAAAGTTTCGACTCAAGTGAAATCCGAACAGCCTGGCAGTACCAATGGCAATATCCGAATAGCCGGAAAAATCGCCATAAATCTGAAAAGCAAAAAACACAGCACCGAGCAACAGCGTGCTGGCACCAAAGGTCTCAGGAGCACCAAAAATCAAGTCCACATAGCGACCACAATTATCCGCAATCACCATCTTCTTGAACAAGCCCCACAAAATTTGCCGCATCCCATCTGCAGCTTGATCATAGTCAAACCTCCTCTTGATCCCAAGCTGCGGCAAGAGGTTCTTCGCCCGCTCAATCGGTCCCGCAACAAGTTGAGGGAAAAAACTAACAAAGGCAGCAAAAGCCACAAAGTCACGACTAGGCTCCAGTTGCTTCCGGTACACATCAATCGTGTAACTCAAGGTCTGAAAGGTGTAAAAGCTGATTCCTACCGGAAGAATCAATTGCAGGGATTTAGCTCCAATCTCCTGACCAAACAGTGAAAAGGCCGCAACAAAATTCTCCAGAAAAAAGGCATGATACTTAAAAAAGCCCAGCAGACCGAGATTCACCGCAATACTGCAAGCCAACAAATACTTTCGGGACTTCGGTCGCTCAGTTCTGGAAAGGCCGATGCCCACAGTAAAATCCACAAGCGTACTCAGAAAGATCAAAGAAAGGAATCGCCAATCCCACCAACCATAAAAGCAATAGCTAGCCAAAACGACCAGCAAATTCTGCCCTCGAAGATTCTTTGCAAACACAAACCAATACAAGAGGAAAACGACAGGCAGGAAAATCGCAAAATCGATGGAATTAAAGAGCATTCGTTTTTATATGCTTTTATTTTTTTGGAGCGAAGCAAATCCCGCCGTCAGAACCTCCTGTCTCGGCCTCCGCTATTACAGGCCACCTGCCTGCTTGTTCCTGCTCAGTGCCTGCCATCTCTCCTATCGTCGAGCTGCCATGCACTGGCAGTCACTGGCGCATGCAGGCACCCTGTACCGCTGCGGTCGAGGCTATTTTGCCACTCCCTTTATCGCGATACCTATCAAAACGAAAAAGCAAGACAAAAGCCAGATGCTTGCTATGCCTTTTTAACAAATTCTGATTTCAAAGCCATCGAACCGAAACCATCGATTTTACAATCGATATTGTGGTCTCCATCTGTCAATCGAATTTTCTTCACTTTGGTGCCAGCTTTTATAGGGCCGGAAGCCCCTTTTACTGGCAGATTCTTGATCACAATTACCGAATCACCATCCTGCAGCAAATTGCCATTTACATCCTTTACGACTAGCTCGTCAGCAACCAGCTCCTCGGCAGGGTTCCACTCATGAGCACATTCCGGACACGCGTACAAATCCTCTCGCATGAAGTAGCCGTAGGGACAGGCGCAATGAGGACAGGCTTTCATTTCATCTGACATACTTGCAGTTTAGCATCGAAATCGAAGCACCAAGGTAAGCAAAGCAAACGGGAATGCTATAGCCTGCATTGAACACTGGTGCTGCGTACTTCGTTTGCGGAGGACTAAACAATTGCTTAATCAATGTTACCAATACATTACTTTATCGACTTGATAGTCAAGAGAATGAGCTTCAACTTCCATCCTCTTCGGGAAAGTAGTACATTAGCGGCAAAACTGTAATCAATGGATAAAACAAAAACAGACAATAAGTCAAATGGCAAAGCCAATGGGGAGGCAAAGTGTCCGTTCATGGCTGCTGCTTTGAAGAAAGGAGCTGGAGGCGGAGCGACCAACCGAGATTGGTGGCCAAATCAACTCAAACTAAACATTCTTCGTCAGAATTCTGAACTATCTGATCCAATGGGACAGCATTTCGACTATGCTGAAGAATTCAAGAGCCTGGATTATGAGGCGCTAAAAAAAGACCTCAATGCGCTCATGACCGATTCACAAGATTGGTGGCCTGCAGATTATGGACATTATGGTCCCTTCTTTATACGTATGGCCTGGCACAGCGCTGGAACCTATCGAATTCAGGATGGTCGAGGAGGGGCCGGATCAGGCACCCAGAGGTTTGCTCCGCTCAATTCCTGGCCAGACAACGCAAATCTTGACAAAGCAAGACTGCTGCTCTGGCCAATTAAGAAAAAGTACGGAAAGAAAATATCCTGGGCAGATCTCATGATCCTTGCCGGGAATTGCGCACTGGAAACAATGGGTTTCAAGACCTTTGGATTCGGTGGTGGTAGAGCAGACGTTTGGGAACCTGAACAAGACATCTACTGGGGTTCGGAAAGCGAATGGCTTGGCGACAAGCGTTATACAGGTGACCGCGAGCTGGAAAATCCCCTGGCAGCAGTACAAATGGGATTGATTTATGTAAATCCAGAAGGACCAAATGGAAATCCTGATCCTTTGGCTGCTGCACATGACATTCGGGAAACTTTTGCGAGAATGGCCATGAATGACGAAGAAACCGTCGCTTTGATTGCTGGTGGACACACTTTCGGAAAAACGCATGGAGCTGCCGATGCAGATAAATATGTAGGTGTAGAACCAGCTGGTGCAAGCATCGAGGAACAGAGCTTTGGATGGAAAAACACCTATGGCAAAGGAAATGCCGGCGATACCATCACTTCAGGACTAGAAGGAGCATGGACAGTCACCCCAACAAAGTGGAGCAACAATTTCTTTGAAAACCTTTTCAAATTCGATTGGGAACTAACCAAGAGTCCGGCTGGTGCACATCAATGGCGACCTAAGAACGGAGCCGGTGCTGGAACAGTACCTGATGCACATGATCCGGCGAAGTCGCATGCACCGATGATGCTAACCACCGATCTCGCGCTAAGAATGGACCCGATATACGGTCCGATTTCAAAGAGATTTCACGAGAATCCAGATCAATTCGCCGATGCTTTTGCGAGAGCCTGGTTCAAGCTTACCCACAGGGACATGGGACCAATATCTCAGTATCTGGGTCCGGAAGTACCTTCTGAAGAATTGATCTGGCAAGATCCGGTTCCAGCTGTAACGCACACGCTAATCAATGACAAGGACATCATCGACCTGATCGCCAAAATACGAGACACAGGACTCTCAGTTTCTGAACTAGTATCAACAGCCTGGGCATCTGCTTCAACTTTCCGAGGCTCCGATAAGCGAGGAGGCTCTAACGGTGCAAGAATTCGGCTGGCACCCCAAAAAGACTGGGCAGCTAACGATCCTGCACAATTGCAAAAAGTACTTTCCAAGCTTGAAGCAGTTCAAAAAGAATTCAACAGTGCTCAGAAAGACGACAAGCAAGTTTCGATGGCAGACTTGATTGTATTGGGTGGCTATGCTGGCGTGGAAACCGCCGCAAGAAATGCTGGATACGATATCCCATTAATGTTTACACCAGGCAGAAGCGATGCGAGCCAGAAACAAACTGACGTCGATTCCTTTGCGGTTTTAGAACCGATTGCAGATGGTTTTAGAAACTATCAAAAAGCGCCGCAGGTCGTCTCTGCTGAAGAAATGCTGGTGGACAAAGCAAACCTGCTCGGCTTGACGGTTCCGGAAATGACCGCTTTGGTTGGCGGAATGAGAGTCTTGAATGCAAATTCCGGACAATCGCAAAACGGAGTTTTCACCAAACGCGCAGGAACATTGAGCAACGACTTCTTTGTCAATTTGCTCGACATGAACACAAGCTGGAAAGCAACGTCCGATGCTCAGGATCAGTTTGAAGGTAAAGACAGAAAGTCCGGTGATGTGAAGTGGAAAGGCTCCAGAGTTGACCTCATTTTTGGTTCAAACTCAGAACTTCGAGCACTGGCAGAAGTCTACGCATGTGATGATGCCGAAGGCAAGTTCATACAGGACTTTGTCGATGCCTGGACTAAGGTGATGAATCTAGGTTGCTAAGCAGCCAAACCTGAACTACTTTTCTTGTTATGAATGTAAAGAGAAAGGCCCTGAGTGGATAGATTCCACTCAGGGCCTTCTCATTTCTCTCTAATTGACTCTATTTTGAAGAGCTTCCGACTATAAATTTCTCACATCCTGTTCCGGAATTGTTTTCAACATTCATAAAATAGGCCCCAGAGGGAAAATCGCTGATATCAAAAACAAAGGCATTCAAGTCAGCAGCGCTATTGAAGAAGTACGTTTTTAGGACTTCACCAGATATTCGATGAATGCTAACACGACTGCTGCCTTCAAGATTAGGGCTGGAAACTTGCAGCAGATCGCTGCTGGGATTCGGATAAAGCTGCAGATCGTATTGGGCCGTATTGTCTATCACTGACACCGGCTCAATGGCTTGCAGCAGCGGGGTATTACTCCGGTTAATCATTTGCACATCAATCAAGTAGATGGCTTTGTAACCGTCATTGCAGTCAGGACATGTAAATCCCGAATTACAATCCGGATTATTGGGATGGCAAAAGTCAGTATAAGAGGGGTCAAAGATGTAGGCTAGATCGACGGTGCCGGCTCCCAGAAAATTATCCATGCTCACCACATCAGGAGGAGCGATTGCACCCGGACACCAACCTGCGCGATTGTACTCCCAGGTACCTGCTTGATTGGTGCAATTATCGGGATTTGGATTGCAGTCGTTCCAGAGGTTCTGGGTGAAAAATCTGAATCCACTAACTTCAATATAGTTCGTAGCTGGGTAGAATTCCGCCGCATTTTGTGTATTGTTTTCACCCCAGCCATGCCCCGTATTCGATATTCTCAGATCAGCCCGGGATACCTCCTCAGGAAAAGTATAGGAGACTGTATCCATTGGCTGCAAGTTGGTTGGATTTCCCAAATCCCAGGTCCCATCCCATATTTCATCAACCGCAGAATACCGGTACTCAGGTGTACCTTCCCGGTATTCAAAATTGAGCGTCAATTGCCAACCTCCAGTACCCCAGGTATCGATGAATACTCTAAACTCAAACTCGCCTTGCAACAAAGAAGCATAATCCGTCACATCCAATTCATGAGAACAGGCTACGCGATACGGAGTAATATATCTGATGATTTGCATCCAGTTGCCATCGGGACCCATGACATCAAAATAGGCTTGCCGGTCCCAGTCATCACAGTCGTTGTCCGGGCATTCGACTTCTAAGTAGGCGATGATTTGATCGTAGGCTCCAACATGTTGTGGCATACTATAGGTACCGGAATACCATCGGCTATTGGTACCACCAAATTCTATTACTACATCTTCCAGTGTGGTCACAGTCTGATCAGCAAACTCGTTCGTAACATTTACCGTTCTTGCAATTGTTGTTTCGTTGCCATTGCTGGCAATGGCTCGAATCAGTATCTGATGTTCACCAAATTCTTCCGGTCTCCAAAGGAAATAGTGGTAGCCCTTAGCCTTGGACGCGATATGCGTCTCGCTGCCGATTTCTAATTCTACGTTGGAAATACGCAAAACCTCCTCCTCTTCAATTGCGGATTGAATATAGATCGGGTATTCATAAGCGATCGGCATTTCGAGCGCATAATCCTCGGTCAATCTAGTACTAACCGTCGGGTAGATTGTGTTCAAGTCAATCACTTCAAATTGCAGACTAGCTGATACAGGGTAATAATCGGAATCACCTTCCTGCTCCGCTAAAACCTCAACAATACCACCAGCACCTGTTAAGCTTAACGTATTGCCGGAAACAGTTGCTGGACCGGATAACACACTAAAGCTAACATCCAATCCAGAAGTAGCAGTTGCTTGCAAAGTAATTGGCTCATCACTTGCATACTTGCGCCCTACTGGTTCAAGAGCAATACTTTGGTTGCTTTGCCCTGTTGCCGCAAGATCGCTCTCATAGAAATAAAGATCACCTGTGTGCACATTTCCACTGGCATCCTGACTAGAACTATAAACCAACTTCACGTAGCGTGCAGCAACTGCCCCAATCAATACTTCCTGGGCGGAAACATCCGCAGCATCAGCCCAGCTGAATTCTCCCACACGTTCAGCAGCACCCCAGTCTTCTCCATCCGCACTCAAGTATACTTCATATCCAATCGCTCTGGTTCCAGCATTCGCAGGATTTGGCGTGTAGACAAATCCGCTTACATCATAGCTGCCACCCAGGTCCAACTCAACAATTCCGGGAAGGGAGAATCCGGCATCGTTGTACAGTGCCCACCAGCTGGCAGGATCAGCATCGAAAGCATGAGCTACAGGATGGTTAGCATTGTCGCTGCTATAGGCCAACACCTCATAATCCTCCTGAGGGATAGGTGTGTCTGCATAAAGGCCGGAAAACAGCAACAAGTTAAGCGTCAAAGCTATTGAGAGGAAGCGTATCATAAAGGCAATTTGTAAATTGAAACATCGAATATTTGGCAATACTCGCTTCGAGCATATTCTCACCATTCAAGGTAAAGAAAAAACCCAAAACTATGTTAGTAATCAACAGATGTACCGGTCCAACAGTCCGGCTTTGACACTTGGAAAAGTTGAAGCACAGTGGCAGGTATGTCATATATCATCACCTGCTCCTCTAATACTTGCTTCTTTATACCGGGTCCAAACAAGTATAGCGGAATTTGCACCTCCTGAGGAGTATCACCCCCATGATTTCTGCCTTTGCCTCCATGATCTGCTGAAACCAATATGACTGTCTTGTCAAAGATGCCTGCAGCCTTTAGATCAGCTATCATATTTCCGATCAGTCGATCAGCTTTTTCAATGGCCCGTAAATAGGCCTTCGACCCGAAGCCCATTGCATGCAGCTTATGATCCACGTGGTCAAGGTGAACAAACATGAAATCTGGCTTTTCTTTGCAAAAGTAGCGAGAGGCATTTCGTGCATTTTTAGCGGCATTATCAAAATGCTGGATGCTGTTTAATCCAGACCAGTCAAACAATCGACCGAAGTCCGCCCAATCATAAAAACAAGCCTGGTGAATTTCCGGCTTCTGCTTTCTCAACCAGGAAAAGATGTCGAGAAAAGTGCCTTTATCATTTACACATTCCGGAGTGATAGATTGCTTGTTAGGGTTCCAACTGTTAGAAGTCACTCCATGTTGTTCCACGGTAGCTCCAGTCAACATTGACATCCAGTTCGGACTGCTCTTGGTTGGAAGCACAGCATTGGCCTTGCCCGTGTAGGCTCCGTTTTGTTTTAACCAGTCAAGATTAGGAGTATTTGCCTGATCGATTCCCAGCGCACTCATACCATCTACTCCTATTAGCAATATATGTAAAGGCGCTTCCGCTTCAGGTATATTTGGGAAGCTATTAAAATGTTGGGAGCCACAGGAGGCAAACAGCATCAGTGATGCCGCACATATTACACCGCGTAGCCACCCGCTCGCGTTGGCAATGCCAGGTAAACAGTGAATTTTTGGTCGCATTGGTTAGAAAATTATTGCCGACTAAGGGACAGCGAATCAATAAATGTCCATTTTGACTTGCTGGAAATGATTTATCCATCGTTATTTTTCTCCACCAGCCAACAAGGATGCTGTCAAAAAATGCCTCGTCTAAATCATTTCCAGCGACGTCAAAATCGGACAGTTATTGATTCCCTATCCCTAAGCTAGGTAATTATTTTTAGAAACAGCGTCTCGCGATGGCGGCATTGGTACCAACAAAGAAGTATTTTTCAAATAAGCCTGATATGCAGGATCATGCCCCCAGCGTTTCAGTCCCTTCTCCGCCAACATTGGAATACCGCTAACTTTGGTCAATAGCAAAGCAACAAAAATCGGGGATATCATTGCGACCCATTGCCAACCGCTAAGTACTGGTATAGCCAGCACAGCCATTCCCGTCCACAGCAGAATCTCTCCAAAGTAGTTTGGATGCCGCGACCAGGACCACAAGCCCACGTTGATAAACTTGCCCTTGTTCTCTGGATCCGCCTTAAAGCGTGACTTTTGATTATCAGCAATCACTTCGATCGCAAATCCAATCACCCAAAGCGCAATACCAATCATTCCTACCCAACCGATTGGCCTGTTCTGCCCTCCCGTGATGATCACCAGCGCACAGGCCGCTGTCAAGATTACCCAGAGACCCTGCAGCGACCAGGCGATCAAGAAGCGCAATGGATCCGCTTTGATTTCTGTAAAGCGATCATCCTGACCCGCTAGATTAATACGTCGAAATAGAAAAATCCCTAGTCGAAGAGTCCAAATCGTAACCAAAGATGCAGCAACAACCGCCCTGGCTCCTACTTCTGGAGTTAGCACAATTGCCATACCGACAACCGAGAGATAGGTAATACTGCCCGTCAGATCATAAAAGTGCTCAGTCTTCGCAGCATTGGCCGGAACAAAGGCCAACCAATTGATCAGAAAAGCTGAGACTGCACAAAGCATAAATAGCGACACCGGCCCAAACTGAACGCCTCCCCTACCGCATGCCCATGCCACTGCAAGACCCACCAATACAATCACAAGGACAATTACGATTCTCTTTCCATTTGTTTGTTTTGCCACAGCTGACTGATTATTGTGTTACGAATGCCTGAGACTTAACAGTTTAACCGCCAAATTGTTCAGAACTTAATCCGAGCAATTTTGCCTGGACGATTCATATAGATTTAAAATATGGAGCAAAAGGTCAAAACTTCGCGTAAGCTGCAGTCCCGCTGTACATTGCAATGCAGGCTACAGGCAGTCGCTTCGTGTATCCAGTAGCAGGGTCTCTCCGGCAAGCTCCGAGCCCCTGCTACTGGC
>JAHDEE010000054.1 GCA_020629005.1 Chitinophagales bacterium | reverse complement strand
AGGGTATAGGGTATAGGGTATAGGGTATAGGGTATAGGGTATAGGGTATAGGGTATAGGGTATAGGGTATAGGGGACTACAAACTACGGATCACAGACTACAGCCCAAAGATCAGGGATCACGCATCAAGGAAAAGGATTACAGAGACCCAAGACCACAGATCAGTGATTAAGGATCGGTATTGCGGACTTTGGAATTTTGGAGAAAGATCTGAGATGAGCAAGAATTGGCAGTAAGCAAAACGCTTTAGCTAGAACTAGAGAACATGGAACAAGAAACTAACGAGCCGCAGAAGTAGGGCTACCTTATACAAGCAATGCTACGAGAGAGTCGGCTAGCTATGTAGCGAGTTCTTTTGAGACTGTTGCTACGTGCCAAGAGGTTGGCAAAATAGCCCTGGGCGAAGAGGTATGAGGTGCGCAGCCAGCGTAGTGACTGCCAAGCTCCTGGCGGCTCGGAGTTTACGGAGAGACGACAGGAGCTGAGCAGGAACAGCTGGATGGGTGCCGAATAAGAGCGGAGCACAGGAAGGACAGAACGCGGAAAGGGAAGTTTCGCTCCTAATAAATGAAATTGTCAAATCCGCCTGTTTGTGCCTTTTAGGGATAGAGAATCAATAACTGTCCATTTTGACTTGCTAGAACTGATTTATTCATCGTTATTTTTCTCCACCAGCCAACAAGGATGCTGTCAAAAAATGCCTCGTCTAAATCATTTCTATCGGCGTCAAAATCAGACAGTTATTGATTCCCAATCCCTTAGTGTTTGAACATCGCCTAATCTAATAGTATTCTCTTGTTATCTACTACTACATCAAGCACGGAAGCCTTGAGTCCCTGACTGGCTTGTATTGCCAACTGCTCGGAGCTGGGAAAGGGCGAAAAGCGACGCTTTGTGAGCTCTTCAGTATCGCAGTCAAGTGCTTGTGGATTGCCGTGGAAGGTCGCAAAAATATTGCTAAAGTCTGCATTGCTGCTCACGGGATAGCTCTTTACGATCTGTCTTGATGCTGTGTTAATGATATCAATAGTGGCGTGAAGTCTGCCTTGCTTTGTTTGCGAGACTTCCACTACATCGGCAAAGATCATTCGATAGAGATCTTGCTTGACCTTTTTGCCGAGGCTATCCACCATTACCCTGCCGTCTTCAGTTTTGGCATATTCCCAGCCGTCTTTGATTTCCTTTTCTGCTTTGTACAAACGTTCGGTAAGATGCTCCGGACTCACTTCAATTCGCTTGAGATTGATGACGAGTTCATAGTCGAATGCATTGTTTCCAGGGTTGGTGTAAAAGCTCAACCATTGCTGATTTAGAGAGCTAAGGTCTAATCTTTTCAGGTTTTGATCAATTTCAGATGGCAAGATCGTGCCCGTGCTGTTTTTCGATTTGACTCTCACATGGGTGGTCCCTTTCACACGAGCGTTATGTATCTGGGTGTCTACATCTCGGAAGGATGGATACATTTTACGTAGTTCAGTGAGCAAATCAAATGCGCGTCTTGCGTCATGCTTATCTCCCTGCGCTAGAAGTTTTTTTCCTTTCACATAGAGAAATTCTGCGGCCTTCTTCTTGGTAGCAACGATGGCTTCGTTGGTATTGATCATTTCGAATTTTGCCTGACGTGATGGCTCCTCAATGTATAGTGGAAGCAGAGGGCTTATCTTATTTTGCCGTTTGCTAATCCTGTAATAGATGTCAAGAATCTGCTGATGTCTCTCTGGCTGGCCTTCTTTGTTGAGGAAAGCAATTCGATCCAAATCACGTTTATTAACTTTTGCAAATGCCTCTTCCAGCAACAAAACCTGTTTTGACTTGTTCTGATTTCGATGGAGCTTGGAAACGGTAAGGTCAATGGTTTTGTCATAATCGCCTTTGCGAAGTGCTTTTTCGGCTACTTTGCAGGAAGGCAAAAATAGGAGAATGGCCGAAAGAATGGCAATCATTCCGTTGGTGCTTAGGGTTTTCATAGCGTATCGGTTTAGGGTTATTGTAACAATAGCCTTATAGATAAGCTAAGTAGTATATGCGTTTAACAGGAAGAAAAAAGGTGGAGTAGGGATAGAAAAGTGTACGGAGAAAAGGTCAGGATTAAACCTCTTTAGACTTGTATCCGAAAAGAGATGCAAGCCGCGTAAGGAACTTTTTTTCAAAGGCCCAAAAGAATTTGAATTGGCCGAAGATGGTACCGAAGAAGAGCAGCAAGACCTGATAAACGGGGAGCACGATGATCAACTTTAAAATGAAGCGCAGGAAAACGTTCAAATTGTCCAAAAATGGCAGGTAAGGAAGCATGAGATCGGATACAAAGACTGATGATGAACCAGTGATACCGAATACAATGAAAATGACAAGCAAGCTAAAGTTGCTATCGATGTTCCACTTTTTCTTGAACCTGGATAAGTAGTTGTCTTTCATTGGTTTATGACTAAATTTAGAACTTCTTGCAAGTTTATGAACGCAAAAGCAGAAATATGTTGGACTATTAGTGATTCAAGCCGCAAAGGTAGCATTTTAGGACTTGATAATCACCTATGTAGAGGGATTCTAAATAAGAACATTTTTAGCACAAATCTTATTCTTTTCACCCATTAATTCCTAGCTTTGCACCCTGAATTTTTAAGTAAAGACCACCCGGATAATTCCTTCGATATGGGGAAAAAGTATACAGAGTTTAACTGGCTGAGAAGCATGATTTTAGCCGGTCTGTTGGTAATTCTCTTGCCATTTTCTGCTACCCACGCTCAAGATGCCCGTTCTACAGAAGGCTACAAGAAGGGTAAGGCTCTATTTGGTGCCAACTGTGCTAGTTGCCATAAGATCCAGGGAAAACTGATCGGTCCCGGATTGGCTGGTGTGAATGACAAGTACGACCGTGAGTGGTTGTACAAATGGATCAAAAATTCTCAGGCACTAATCAAGAGTGGAGATGGAGATGCAATCGCCATCTACAATGAATATTCAAAGAGTGTGATGCCTGCTCAGCCAGTATCTGATGCTGAGATCGATCAGATACTTGAATATGTACAGGTTGAGACCGATGATCCTGGAGGAGGAAAGCAAACTGCAAATGCTGCTGCCTCCGGAACTACTGCTGAAGCAAATCTCTGGAGTCCCCTGAGAATATTCCTGTACATTATGGCAGTTGTGCTTTTGGTCATGCTGTTTATGATGGGTAAGGTTCTCAGTAACCTTGGAAGAATGGCGGCCGAAAAGAGAGGAGAGCCAATTCCAGAGCCTTTCTCAGTTGCCAGCCTGTTTCAAAACGGAAAGTTTGTGGCAGTCGGCCTCATGCTGTTACTGTGCATCATGGGGTATACAACCTATGATCATGCGGCGGCTCTTGGACGCCAGCAAAACTATGCTCCGGATCAACCTATCAAATTCTCACATGCCCTGCATGCTGGTACCCACAAGATAGAGTGTCAATACTGTCACAGTGGAGCCTCTAAAGGTAAGTCGGCGGTGATTCCTTCAACAAATGTTTGTATGAATTGTCACAAAGCAATTCAGGAAGGACCTACCTATGGTACGACGGAGATTGCCAAAATATATGAACACTATGAAAACAATATTCCGGTGCCGTGGGTGAAGATTCACAATTTGCCGGATCATGTATATTTCAATCACGCTCAGCACGTAAATGCTGGACAAATTGAATGTCAGACTTGTCATGGAGAAATCCAGACAATGGAGAAAGTGAAGCAACAGGAGCCTTTAAGCATGGGATGGTGTATCGACTGTCACAGGGAAACTGCTGTTCAGTTCTCGAGTAATGACTACTATAAAACTTACGAGAAATTGCACGACGACCTTAAGGAAGGTAAACTGGATCAGGTCACCGTGGAAAGTATCGGAGGTACTGAATGTCAGAAGTGTCATTACTAAACTAAGATAGGATTTGAAGTTAAGCTGTCAGTACAAAGTACTGGGCTTATGACTCATACAATTTTCTTTTGATGGAGAAAAATATTCGATACTGGCAAAGCCTGGAGCAATTCGAAAATGAAGCTGAGTTTAGAGCAGCGCATAAGGATGAATTTGCGGAAGATTTGCCAGTCCTTGGCGGTGCTGACGAGGTAGCTAAGGAAGGTTATAAGGGAAACCGTAGAGACTTTCTTAAGATGCTGGGATTCAGCGTGTCAGCAGCTACGATTGCGGCAAGTTGTGAGATTCCAGTGAAGTACGCAATTCCGTACGTACAGAAGCCAGAAGAGATTACTCCGGGTATTGCCAGCTACTATGCTTCTACTTTCCTTGATGGAAGTGATTTTTGCAATGTATTGGTGAAGACTCGTGATGGCCGTCCTATCAAAATTGAGGGGAATCCTGAATCTCCGTTGACACAAGGTGGAACCTCAGCTCGTGCGCAGGCTTCGGTGCTTAGCCTGTACGATATCAATCGGGTAAAGCACCCAATGAAGGGAGAAAATGCTTCCACCTGGGGAGAAGTAGATAGTGCGATTTCGCAGTCGCTGCGGTCCGGGGGACAGGCTGTACTGCTAACCTCCGGGATTGCCAGCCCTTCTACGCGTCAACTCATCGCAGACATGCGGGCAAACTTTCCTGATTTACGACATGTCGAATACAGCCCAATATCCTACAGTGGCTTGAGAAAGTCGAACCAGATTTGTTTTGGGGATGCTGTTATTCCGTCCTATAATTTTGCAAAGGCGGCGGTAATCGTTGGATTGTCAGCGGACTTCCTCGGAACATGGGTATCACCGGTGCAATTCGCTAAAGATTACAGTAAAAATAGAAGAGTAAGCGCTGACAAGCCTACGATGTCTCGACACTATCAGTTTGAGACCAGGATGTCTATGACTGGCGCCAATGCTGATTATCGACAACCAGTCAAGGTGTCAGAGCAGCCTGCAGTGGCCATTGCACTTTATAACGCAATTGCAGGCAAATCAGGAAACAGTACTGCATCCGGCGGCAGCATAGATGCTGCTACGCAGGAAATGGTCAACAAGGCTGCACTGGATTTGTGGACGAACAGAGGTCATGCTCTTGTGGTTTGTGGTTCGAATGATCCAAATACACAGGTGATCGTCAATGCGATCAATATAATGCTTGACAGCTACGGTTCTACGATCGATCTTGGTAGTCCGTATATGATTGGAGGAGGGGATGATGCTGAGTTTAACCAGCTTGTCGCCGACATGGGGTCAGGAAGAATTAGCACATTGTTGATTCAGGGTGTGAATCCGATCTTTGACAGTCCTCTTCGCGATCAATTTGCAACGGGACTGGGTAAGGTGAAGACTTCCGTTTCATTCAGTTCTTCACTTGATGAGACAGCTGCGAAATGTGACTATGTTTGTCCGGATCATCATTACCTCGAGAAGTGGAACGATGCGGAGCTAAAGAAAGGCCAGTTTTCAATCTGCCAGCCAACCATATCTCCTTTGTTTGACACTCGGTCCTGGCAAGAAAGTCTGCTTACTTGGATGGGAGCTGGGTCTGGGTTTTACAGCTATATTCAAAACTTTTGGAAGTCAAATATCTACGGAAGGCAGAACAAGCATGGCAATTTCCAAAGTTTTTGGGACCACTCCGTGCATGATGGAGTGGTAAGTATGCCAACTGGTGTTGCTGGTGCTCCTGGCTTTAATGGTGACGTTGCTTCGGCAGCAGCTAAAGCAGTGAATGCAGCAAAGTCTACCGGTGAATTTGAACTGGAACTTTACCAAAATATTAGTTTGGGAGATGGGCGATATGCCAATAACCCTTATCTGCAGGAAACTCCGGACCCAATCAGCAAGGTGTGCTGGGATAACTTCGTGGCAGTATCTTATGATGATGCGAAAGCGAATGGCTGGAAGCGTTACGACGTCTTGGAGGTAAGTGCCAATGGCTACTCTATTCAGCTTCCAGTAGTCGTGCAACCAGGTCAGGCAAATGGTACCTGCTCGATTGCGTTGGGATACGGCAGAACAAAAGGTGTGAATGAACGATGCCAGGTAGGTCAGGATGCTTTTCCATTCATGAGTTACAATGGTGAAAGTCTAGCCTATCATACCGGTGTTTCTCTGCAGAAAGTGGGTAGTGGCTATCAACTTGCTTTGACGCAGACACATAACTTTATTGATGACACGGGAGTGAAGGTGCTGGCAAAGCCTAAACCTAGAATTGGTATCATCAACGAAGCTAAGCTTGCTGACTACAAGGAAGACAAATACGTAGGAAATACTTATGGTCGAAAATTGAGTAAACCAGGATACAAAGAAGAATACCTGTTTACACTTTATGACGATCGACCTGAGTTGCAAGATGGACATCATTGGAATCTGGGCGTAGACCTAAATACTTGTATAGGATGCAGTGCTTGTGTTGTCTCTTGTCACCTGGAGAATAATGTACCAGTGGTAGGGCAAGAAGAAGTATTTAGAGCACATGAAATGCATTGGATGAGAATTGACCGCTACTATGCAGGCGATCCTCAGAATCCTCGTGTGGCCTTCCAACCGATGATGTGCCAGCACTGTGACAATGCACCATGCGAAAATGTATGTCCGGTTGCTGCAACCAACCACAGCTCTGAAGGCCTCAACCAAATGGCCTATAATCGCTGTATCGGTACGCGATACTGTGCAAACAATTGTCCTTATAAGGTACGACGTTTCAACTGGTACGATTGGCAGGGAGCAGACAGCTTCTACAAGGGTACCATCTTTGACAACGACGACTACACGATCGTTGATGATTTGTCAAGAATGGTCTTGAATCCGGATGTAACTGTTCGATCCAGGGGAGTAATGGAAAAGTGTACTTTCTGTGTGCAGCGTATTCAGGATGGTAAGTTGGAGGCCAAAAAGGCTGGTGTCCCTCTTGCAGATGGAGCCATTAAGACAGCATGCCAGACGGCATGTCCCACTGATGCCATCATGTTTGGTGACATCAATGATCCAGATAGTGAGATTAGTAAGTGGAGAGCAAACGAGCGCGCTTATCGCATGCTAGAGGAAATCCATGTTCTTCCATCGGTAAACTACCTGACCAAAATAAGAAATGTAGACGAGCTTGATTCATGGTATGATACAAGACCAGATGATGGCGATCACGGTTCACATGGCCACGACGATCATGGACATGATGGACACGATAAGCATAAGAAAGGCCACGATGGCCACGATCATGAAGGGCACGACCACGACCATGGTCACGGCCATGACCATGATCATGGCCATGATGGGCACGGACATTAATAAATAACGTACCGACCTCTTGTAGGTCGGTTTAGTTGACGCATTATAAATATAGATTTATATGTCTCATCACTATACTTCACCGATCAGAGAACCTCTGGTTGAAGGAAATAAGACGTATCACGATATTACCGATGATATAGCAAAAGCCACCGAAGGGAGCATCAAGCCGCTTTGGTTGGTTGCGTTATTGGTCTGTGCTACTATCGGCTTGTGGGGTATCCTTAATATTTTGTACACCATTTGGTATGGTATCGGGGTTTGGGGATTGAACAAGACGGTTGGTTGGGCCTGGGATATCACCAATTTCGTTTGGTGGATCGGTATCGGTCATGCCGGAACCTTGATCTCCGCGATTTTGCTGCTATTTAGGCAAAGATGGCGAACAGGAGTAAACAGGGCGGCTGAAGCAATGACCATATTTGCTGTAATGTGTGCCGCCATCTACCCCGGAATACATATGGGGAGAATTTGGTTGGCCTTCTTCATTTTCCCTTATCCAAATTCAAGAGGTCCACTCTGGGTGAATTTTAACTCCCCACTACTCTGGGATGTTTTTGCGATTAGTACTTACTTCACGGTTTCTCTTTTGTTCTGGTATACTGGTCTTTTACCTGACTTCGCAACCATTAGAGATAGAGCACGTGGATTGAGGAGGAAAATCTATAACGTACTTGCCTTCGGTTGGACAGGTACGGCCAAACAATGGGAGCGTTTTGAATCGCTAAGTTTGGTACTGGCAGGTTTGGCGACTCCTCTTGTACTTTCGGTACACACAATTGTAAGTTTTGATTTCGCAACGTCGGTCATTCCTGGATGGCATACCACTATTTTCCCGCCATACTTTGTTGCGGGAGCTATATTCTCTGGATTTGCTATGGTATTGACGCTAATGCTGATTACCAGAAAGCTCTTGAATCTGGAGGAATACATTACTATTGGGCATATTGAATCTATGAACAAGGTAATCACCTTGACAGGTTCGATTGTAGGTGTGGCCTACATCACTGAGCTTTTCATCGCCTGGTACTCTGGGGTTCTTTATGAGCAATATGCATTTGAAAATAGAATCTTTGGTGATTATTGGTGGGCCTATGCCTCCATGATGACCTGTAATGTTATATCTCCCCAGCTCTTCTGGGTAAGGAAACTGAGGAGAAGTGTCGCTTTCACCTTCTTCCTTTCGATAGTGATTAACATAGGAATGTGGTTTGAGCGATTTGTGATTATTGTAACCTCACTTCACGAAGATTACGTTCCTTCTAGTTGGTTGTATTATTCACCTACTTGGGTGGAAGTATCCATATTTGTTGGGACAATGGGCATCTTCATGACCTTGTTCTTATTGTTTGCAAGATTCTTCCCTGTAATCGCTATTGCAGAGGTGAAGAGTATTCTCAAGGTCGGAGGCGATCAGTATATCGCTGAATATGCAAGACAAGATAAAGCAGAAGGTAGAGGTTGGGTCGATGGTTCTTATGGTGCTGCGGCAGCTGGGATGGCTTCTCCCAAATCTCCTAAGGATGCGGATTACGATAAACACTAAACTAAGCCTAGGCTGTCTAATAGAAAACGATTACAGATGTATAACTATCTAGTCGGAATTTACGGGGACGATGATGATCTAATCCAAGCAGTGAGAAAGGTCAAAGATGCTGGTTTGGAAATACATGATTGCCTCACCCCATTTCCTATCCACGGATTGGAGAAAGCTATGGAATTAAAGGAATCCAGACTGCATACTGCAGGCTTCTTTTACGGAGCTACCGGAACTATGTTCGCTTTGTTTTGCATGACCTGGATTCAGACTTACAGCTGGCCATTAAACGTTGGTGGTAAGCCTGGTTTCGCGCTACTTTCCTTTATTCCGATTACTTTCGAGTTGACCGTACTTTTTGCGGCGGTTGGAATGACAGTGACTTATTATCTCAGAAATCGACTGTCTATCTTTAGACATGATGAAGTGCTCGATGTTCGAATCACAGACCACAAGTTCGCAATGGTTTTCGATTTGGATAAGTACGATTCCGAAGAAGATCTTAATCGAATCAAACGTGTGCTGCAGTCTACAAAAGTAGAAGAGATCAATTTGCGTGAGATGCAACATAAGGTCTATAGCGCGGAAGAGCAGAGCTAAATTGCATACTGATTAAAGAGCAACCAAAAATGGCTTTTCAGAAGAAATACAATACCTATTTACTGGCTATCCTGGCCATCTGCTTTGCAGGATGCAAGGCTGGTGGAAATTTTCCAGGCATGGAGTATATGCCAGATATGGCCCACTCTAAGGCAGTGGAAACATATACGCCAAGTCCAACCGTAGATAATGAAGTCTTGTTTGCAAACGGAATGAGCGCACGTCTACCAGTTAAGGGAAGCATACCAAGAGGGTATATGCCATATCATCTAAAGGATACTGCTGAAGATTATGAATTGGCTGGAAGCAGTGTAAGAAATCCTTTCCACGACGACAGGGAGGCAGTGCTGAAAAACGGAAAGAAAAATTTTGAAATCTACTGCGCAGTTTGCCATGGTAAGGGTGGTGCAGGAAATGGCTCACTGACTTCTCTTGGATCAGGACCTTATCCACCACCTCCTTCTTACTTCAAGGAAGGTTATTTGGATATGTCCGAAGGGAAAATGTTTCACTCCGTACATCATGGCAAAAACCTAATGGGTTCCTATGCTTCGCAGCTGACACAGAATGAGCGTTGGGAAGTGATAACATATATAAAGAGTTTACAGGCCAAAGAGGCTAAATCCTCTCAAAAGCTGGGATCTGATGAAGAAGCTCTTGCTTATGTACTGAGAACTAGCGCCGTTTCTGGAGGCTATGTTGCTCCAGCTGAAGATGAGCCAGAGTCGTTCCTTGATGCGCTAATGAGTCAAAAACTCGAAAAGGGATCGACTATTACACTGAAGAACGTTTTTTTCAACTCGGGTTCTTTTCAGCTGAAGCCTGAATCTTTTGTTGAGTTGGGAAAGTTAGTCTCGATCTTGAAGAATAATCCCGCCTCTAAGGTGGAAATTAGTGGACATACTGATAGCCAGGGGGATGCGAATGCCAACCTCGAACTATCAAAGAATCGAGCTCAGGCAGTCATGACCTATCTGGTAACCAATGGAGTACCAAAAGCTGCATTGACCTCGATGGGTTATGGAGCAAGTGTGCCGGTTGCAGATAATGAAACTGAAGAGGGGCGCGCTCGAAACAGGAGAACAGAGTTTAAGGTTGTCGAGTAAGTTTTTGAAAAAAGCTTGGTAAAATAATAAATGATGCAATTAGAATCTTTTACCACACCAGCCAGAGTGAAGAGCGTAGGGCTTGGCCTTTTGGTGATTGGTCTAATCATGTTTGTGATTGGTGTACTTACTAATATGGATAATCCGGCGCGAATCTGGACTACTCTGCTTGCTACAAACCACTACTTTCTTTTGGTTGGTCTTGCAGGATTGTTCTTTGTTGCTTCGCAAACGATGGGATATAATGGATGGTTTGTGCTGATCAAAAGATTATGTGAGGCAATGGCCGGCTACGTCAAGGTGGGAGCAATACTGATGATACCAATATTGCTTTTTGGAATGAAGTACATCTATCATTGGACAGATCCCCATGCAGCACATGATCCTATTCTGGTAGGCAAGGCACCCTATCTGAACTATGGCTTTTTCTGGCTTAGATCGATTATCTATTTGGTTGGTTGGTCTGTATTTGCATTCTTGATAGTTCGAAATTCCAGGGATCATGATTCGCATCCCGGGATAAAACACTATAACAGCAGTTTGGTACTAAGTGCCGTATTCTTGCTCTTTTTTGGTGTGACTAGTTCTACATCAGCATGGGACTTCCTAATGTCAATAGATCCGCACTGGTATAGCACGCTTTATGGCTGGTATACCTTCATTAGTACCTTTGTGGCATCTATGGCTGTAGTTGCCCTTATGATTATTGTTTTGAAGAGCTTCGGTTACCTCAAGCATGTCACAGAGGAGCACCTCCATGATGTAGGTAAATTCATGTTTGCATTTAGTGTCGCTTGGGCTTATCTATGGTTTTCGCAACACATGTTGATCTGGTACGCCAATATTCCTGAGGAGACCATCTACTTTCGGGATAGATGGGAGAACTACCCAGTCTTATTCTTTGGCACGGTTGTCCTGAACTTTGTGTTCCCACTGCTGGTGTTGATATCCAGAGGAGCCAAGAGGAGAATACAAATCATGTTTGTCGCTTGTCTTGTGATCATCTTTGGTCACTGGCTCGACTTCTACATGATGGCTATGCCGGGTTCGATGAAGGCATATTCTCATACCTTGGGGCATGATGCAGCGCATCATTTTGTATATCCTGGATTGGGTCTTTTGGAAATTGGAGCCTTTTTGACTTTCTGCGGTTTGTTTACAATGGTCGTCTTCTGGGAGCTTTCGAAAGCCTCTTTGGTGCCAGTAAATCACCCCTATATTAAAGAAAGTATTATTCACCATACCTAGGAAACTGGTCTGGAAAAACGAATAAAGCGTAAATAGAAAATGGGTACTACAACAATAGGAATCATTTGTATCATCCTGGTCTTGATCATTCTGTTTCAGATTGCCAAAGCCAGCGAGCTTACCTCAATCATTAAGGGAGAAGAGGAAGATCAGAATGTCACGGCAGATCAACTTGTCGGGGAACGTGGTTCGCCGGGAGAGCATCAAGGAAATGGAAATGCAATCATGTCCTTGATTTTTGTAATCGGCTTTCTTGTTTTGACGGTCTGGTCCGCCTGGTATTATCGTGGTCTGTATTTACCTGAACCATCTTCGGTGCATGGAATGTGGATCAGAACCATGTTCTTCTGGACCATGGTGGCTACAGTTCCAATCTTCCTGATAACAAATTTTGTTCTCTTCTATTTTGCATATAAGTACCGAGCAAGAAAAGGACACAAAGCCTATCACTATGCGGAAAACAATCGACTTGAGGTGGTATGGACAGTCATTCCGGCAATCGTCATGGTACTATTGGTTTTTGAAGGAATGAGAAGTTGGTTGAAAATTACTGCACCAGCCCCTGAAGAAGCCATAGTAATTGAGGCTACTGCACAGCAATTCAATTGGACCCTGAGATATTCCGGTGCAGACAATGATCTCGGTAAAAAGTCGGTGAAATATATCGACGGAGAGAATACCCTGGGGCAAAATTGGACGGACAAGCCGAACTATGATGACTTCACAGCCGATACTTTGTTTTTGCCAATTGGTAGACCTGTACAGATCAAAATCAACTCTATCGACGTACTGCACAGCTTCTATCTGCCACATTTCCGCGTGAAGATGGATGCCGTTCCTGGTATTCCCACTCAGTTTTGGTTCATTCCCACCAAGACTACCGAGGATTTAAGAAAGATGGAGGATAATCCTAACTTCAACTATGAATTGGCATGTGCTGAGCTTTGTGGTCAAGCCCACTTTAACATGAGGAAGCCAGTCTACGTAGGTACTGAAGCAGAATACAATGCCTGGTTGAAGAGGCAAAAGCCAACTATTGAAAAACTGGGAGGCAACGAGTATCTCAAGAAATTTGAGCATAAACTCGAAGAAATAAAGAAAAAGGAATTAGAACATAAGCTTGACCACCATCACGGACATGGAGATGATGGTCATCATGCTGATAAGAAAGAGATCAAATCAAAAGATCTCGCTAGGCTTTAAAACTGATCGCCTCGGCGGTCAAGTATTTTCTTTCTAACTATTAACCATTATTAAATGGCGAGTACGGATATACATTTGCACGATCAACTGGGTCATGATCATCACGACGATCATCATCATGACCATCATGAGACGTTTCTTACGAAGTATATCTTCAGTCAGGATCATAAGATGATTGCCAGACAATTTCTGATCACAGGAATTCTCTGGGCTTTCATTGGTGTGTTGTTCTCAGTACTGTTTCGTTTGCAATTGGGCTGGCCTAATGAGACCTTCCCAATTCTGGAAACACTGCTTGGAGCTTGGGCAGAAGGTGGAAAGTTGAGTCCCCAGTTTTACTATGCACTTGTGACAATGCATGGTACCATCATGGTATTCTTTGTATTGACTGCAGGGCTAAGTGGGACCTTTAGTAACCTCTTGATCCCCCTTCAGATTGGAGCTAGGGATATGGCCTCGCCCTTTATTAATATGCTTTCTTACTGGTTCTTCCTGTTGGCAGGCATCATCATGGCCATTTCGCTATTCATCCAAACCGGTCCTGCTGCAGGTGGATGGACAGCCTATCCGCCTTTGAGTGCACTGGGGCAATCCAACCTCGGTTCTCAACTCGGAATGACGCTATGGCTGCTGTCAATGACCATGTTTGTGGTTTCTAGCCTCATGGGAGGGCTCAACTATATTGCAACGGTGCTTAACATGCGTACTAAGGGTATGACTATGTTTAGAATGCCTTTGACCATATGGGCTTTCTTCTTTACGGCTGTACTGGGAGTACTATCATTTCCGGTTCTTCTTTCTGGATGTATCTTATTGATGTTTGATCGTTCGCTAGGAACAAGTTTCTATCTTTCTGACATCTATATCGGTGGAGAAGTACTTACCAATGGAGCGGGTCAAATGATTGAAGGTGGTAGTGCCATCTTGTTCCAGCACCTTTTCTGGTTCCTTGGTCACCCGGAGGTATACATCGTAATTCTTCCAGCAATGGGAATGGTGTCAGAAGTGCTTGCAACAAATTCAAGAAAACCGATTTTCGGATATCATGCGATGGTTTACTCCATTATGGCGATCACCATTATCGCCTTCCTGGTTTGGGCACACCACATGTTTATCTCTGGAATGAATCCTTTTGTGGGTTCAATATTCGTATTCTTTACACTGTTGATTGCAATACCCTCCGCAATTAAAGTGTTTAACTGGATCACAACGCTTTGGCGTGGCTCGATACGATTTACAACTGCTACTTTGTTTTCCATCGGATTTGTCTCCTTATTCATCTCTGGTGGATTGACAGGTCTTTTCCTCGGAAATGCAGCTCTTGATATACCTCTCCATGACACTTACTTTGTAATTGCTCACTTCCACATTGTGATGGGGCTTGCGGCCGGATTTGGTCTCTTTGCTGGTGTTTACCACTGGTATCCCAAGTTGTTCAATGGTCGAATGATGAACGAGTCCCTCGGCGTGATGCACTTTTGGATCACCTTTATTGGAAGCTACTTCATCTTCTGGCCAATGCATTACCTTGGTATGACTGGCGTACCTCGTCGATACTACGAGTTTAGTCAATTTGAGACCTTCAACAAATATGATGATCTCAACATGCTCATTAGTACCGCCGCGATCCTGGTGTTCTTTGCTCAGTTCCTGTTTGTAATCAACTTTTTCTACAGCATTACAAAAGGAAAGCGTATGCCGGCATCACTTAACCCATGGCAGGGTACCACCATGGAATGGACAACCCCTATGGAACCAGGACACGGTAACTGGGTTGGCAAGATTCCAGAGGTATACAGATGGCCATATGATTACGAAGTAGATGGGCATGGATTCATTCCTCAAACAGTGTCGGATGAGCAACTGAAGCAATTGTCTAAAACCAATGTTCACCACAGCTAGATAAAAAAGTAGTATAGCCGCCTTAAACAGGCTGCCTTCAAATATCAATTGATCGTGAAACCTATTAGTCTAGACACACAGCCGGGTTCTCTTGGCATGCTTCAAGCGAAGCTGAGGGATTACGGCGTATTGATGAAGTTCAAACTGAACCTTACAGTCGTGTTTGGAGCAGTTATGGGATTTCTTTTGGCTACTGGGACCGGATTCGATTGGGTGCTTTTGTTGACATTGGCTGTTGCAGGTTTCTTGGTCACCGGCTCTTCCAATGCCATCAATCAAATATTGGAGAAAGAGTATGATGCCTTGATGAAAAGGACCATGAGTCGACCTCTGGTCACCAAGCGAATGGGAGTTCCTGAAGCTGTACTGGTCGCTGGCATTAGCGGTGTAGTCGGTTTGGCTGTGCTAGCCCTTGTATTCAATCCTTTGTCGGCATTTTTAGGTGCACTGGCATTATTGTCCTATGCCTTTATCTATACACCGCTAAAGCGCTTTTCGCCCATAGCAGTGTTTGTTGGAGCGATTCCTGGTGCCATTCCTCCAGTAATAGGCTGGGTGGCGGTTACAGGGGAAATTGGAATAGTAGGTTATCTACTGTTTGCGATACAGTTTCTATGGCAATTCCCACACTTTTGGGCCATCGGCTGGATTGGATTTGATGATTATCAAAAAGCGGGATATAAACTTTTGCCAACAGCTGATGGGAAAGGCAAAAGAACGGCCTTTCAGATTATTGTCTATACGCTCTTTCTATTGTTAATCAGCACACTTCCTTATGTTTTCGGCATTTCCGGAGTTGTTTCGCTGATTGTCTTTATTCTGGGAGGTTTGATGATGCTGTATTACGGCCTAAGATTGTTTAGAGAGTGTACTGATAAGGCCGCTCTCAGAGTTATGCTAGCGAGCATAACATATCTCCCCATTGTGCAAATTTTCATGGTACTAGACAGAATTTGATTATGAGCACTTTGACACAAAATTATTACAGTAATATACACCCAAAGCGGTTTGTTCTTTGGCTGTTCCTTGGTAGCATCGTCATGTTGTTTGCTGGGCTGACCAGCGCATACATTGTGCGAAGAGGACAGGGTAATTGGGTGGAGTATATATTGCCAGACATCTTTTGGGCTAGCACAGTGCTGATTCTGTTAAGCAGTATCACTCTGCACATGGCCTATGTATTTCATAGAGATCATAAGGCAAAAAAATATCGAATGGCTTTGGGAGCTACCGTTGCTCTAGGGCTTGCTTTTGTCGCAGCTCAATACTCAGGCTGGATGCAGCTAACGGATTTGGGGGTGCGGTTGCAAGGCAATCCTTCGGGAGCCTTTCTTTATGTCATTTCTGGAGTGCACGCCGCTCACTTGCTAGGGGGCGTGGCACTGCTTTTGATCTTCTTCTTTAAGTCGATTAGACGCAAAGAACCGGTCAAAAGGCTGATGGAAGAGATAGACCCTGAACGTACTTTGGGCGTCGAACTTTTGCTCACCTACTGGCACTTTGTAGGCCTACTTTGGCTATATTTGTTCATTTTTTTCCTCTACTTTGGATAGTAAAAAAGAGTTAAATGGCTGTTGAATCTTTACATCCTGCTTCGGCTGATCAGCAATGGGGCGGCGGAAAATCACCCTTCAACGTTTCCTATGGGAAGCTAATGATGTGGTACTTTCTGCTCTCAGATGCCTTCACCTTTTCTGCCTTGCTTATAAGCTACGGGACCATCAGGTTCATGTCGCCAACATGGGCAGACCCTAATGAGGTATTCAACGGTATGCCTTTTATCGAAAATGCCAACATTCCACTCGGCTTCGTAAGTATCATGACCTTTATTCTGATTCTCAGCTCCGTATTTGTAGTGCGAGCAGTGCAGGAAGGCCACATGATGAATAAAGCCGGTGTAGTAAAATGGATGTTCTTGGGAATCCTGGGTGGAGCAGCCTTTCTGGGCTGTCAGGCATGGGAGTGGACACACCTCATCGCAGGTGTTGATCATGGCCACGGAATGACCATCTACAGAAATACATTTGGAGCCCCCTCCCATTTTGGACAGCTCTTCTTTCTCATCACAGGCTTTCACGGCTTTCACGTCTTTAGTGGAGTGGTACTTAATATAATCGTCTGCATACAGGCAGCTGCAGGTGTTTACGAACGTCGAGGCCACTACGAAATGGTCGAGAAGATTGGGCTATATTGGCACTTTGTAGACCTTGTCTGGGTATTTGTATTTCTCTGTTTTTACCTACTGTAGCAAATAAGCAATAGCATTATGGCACATCATCATGAACCCTTGGATCCTGCTGTTTATAAGTCGCAGGTAAATGCAGTCTGGAAAGCGACCGTATGGCTCACCGTTATCACTATCGTTGAGGTGGTAGCAGCGCTGATATATATGGAAATGTATGAAGCCGGTCAAGGTCCCCGATTACTGCTAAATGGCTTTTTCGTTATTATGAGTTTGCTTAAAGCTTTCTTTATTGTAGGGGAATTTATGCACATGAGATACGAAAAAAGAGCCCTGGTGCTCACGGTACTGGTACCTACGGTCTTCTTAATTTGGTTTATCATTGCATTCCTATGGGAAGGCAGTGCTTGGCTAAATGCAAGAACCTTCTGGGAAGTAATCGGATAACAAATGACTAATGCAAGGAATGCGCGAAACGTATTTACCGCCATCTTTATAGCGCTAATCGTTCCGATCGCCTTCTTCCTTTACTTTGACTACCCTGGTCCGCCCAAGCGACCAAAGGTAAAGCGCTTCTTCCCACTTGGGGACGAATTGTCGTCCCCGTATTCCAAAGAGGTCAACGATACCCTCTGGCATGTTGTACCACCCTTCTCTTTGACAGGACACTCAGGCAAAAAGATCACACACGAAACCTTCGAAGACAAGATTTATGTTGTAGACTTCTTCTTCACCAGATGCCCCGGAATCTGTCCCAAACTCACTGCTGCAATGGGAAAGCTGCAAGAACAATTCAAAGAGGAACCGGACATAATGTTGCTCTCACATACCGTAGATCCCGACTACGACACCCCCAAAGTTTTGGCGAAATATGCCAAACGACATCACGCTGACTCCACAAAATGGCACTTCGTCACTGGCTCCATGGATTCACTCACCTTTATGTCCAAAAAAGGATACTTCCTTTCCTTAAAGCCAGGAACCGAAGAGACCGAAGCCATTGACCATAGCGGTAGATTAGTACTTGTTGACAAAGACAGAATCATCAGAGGCTTCTACCATGGTACCGACCCGGAAGAAGTCAATAGATTAATGGAGGATATCTACATCCTCAAGATGGAATACCCAAGAAGAGAGAAACTGGAATACAACCCGAACCCAGAAGGAATTTAGAGCTTTTTGCCTTACGCATCGCAACCAATTCCTGGCTGGACTGTTTTGTACTAAATCAACTTTCAAAGAAAATTAGCGAAATGGCGGATAGCAACCTGGCCGTACAAAAGGAACCTCTACTCACAAGACTTATCGTATTTGTTTCAATTGCCATTCCGGCGCTGATAGCCTTCTTGTTCAAAGTGGCACCACCAGAGATTGACCACAGCATGGATCTCACTGTGCTACCCTTGTTTCATGCCCTGCTCAATTTTACCGTCAGCATCTTGCTGCTGGCCAGTTGGTATTTTATCAAGAACAAAAAAATCAAAGCACATAAGACCTGCAATGTCATCGCACTGGTTTTATCCGCAATGTTCTTGGTTTCCTACGTCATATATCACTCTCTCACAGAACCCACCAGCTACGGAGGAGAAGGGCTAATGAAAGGAATCTACTATTTCATACTCATCAGCCATATTCTGTTGTCAGCAATCATATTGCCAATCGTGCTCTTCACCTTTTTGAGAGCCTTTACAGGGCAAACTGAAAGACACCGTAAGTTGGCCAGATGGACGATGCCAATTTGGCTCTACGTCTCTATCACTGGAGTACTGGTATACCTCATGATTTCTCCTTACTATTAATGCAAGACATTCACAAATCAAGTATCTTTGCAGGAGTAAATCATACACATGAAATCAAAGGCAGCGCTTTTTTCGATCCTAATTCTGTTTCTATTGGTATCGGAGCAGAGTTTCGCTCAATGCCCCATGTGCAAGGCATCTGTAGAAGCAAACCTCAAAGATGGTGGCACAGCAGGCTTAGGACTCAATGCAGGTATCATATACCTCTTCCTCACGCCCTACATACTAGCACTCACTTTCGGACTTATTTTCTGGTGGAAAAATCGAAAACCCAAAACAGAGCTTAACTAGTACTAGAAGCACTACTGTTAAACAGCATAACTCAGACAGCTAGGCCACACCCGATTTACGCCACTATTGTGCAAAATCCATAATTGACTGTAGCCTTTTTAGGCCACTCACCAGATTACTCCATAACCAGGAAAATTAATTCAGCTGTCCAATTGCCGTCTTAACGACATCATTCTGAGGCAATTATGACTGATAAGCGACGTTTTACACCTAAGTTCACGCCACTCTTGGAACAAAATTGGCACTGCATAGTCAAACACTTAAAATTTGAGAAGATGAAATTTAGCAAAAGCAGACTAACCTCGATCCTATCCCTGACACTAATCGCTTGCTTGATAGCCCTCACCGGTTGTGAACGAAACAAAGATGTACAAGGCTGCATGCAATACGGCTGCAATAATTATGATGCAAATGCAGTAATTGAAGGCGAATGCTTTGGCTGCGCACAGAAATTTACGCTCTATGGCATTTACCACCATAGCCCAGGATCAGTGCCCGGTTTCACCATTTCAGAAATGCCAGAAGAGATTAGTGTAACTGAGGTAAATGCAAATCTCGTGGTACCTTACGTGGACCTTACATTTGAAGGCCTCAAAATGGCCGACCAGGAAAGTAGCTACCTTATAGACGAAATCATTGTCGAAGAGAAAAACGAAAACGGGGAGTGGCAATTCGATTCCGAGTTTACGGTAAGTCAAAACAATCATACCGATCTAGGCGTTGTGCTCTGTCTCGATTCTTCTGAATCACTCGGCAGCGATTTCGAAAATGTCAAAACATACGCCAACCAGTTCGTAGAAGACATCTTCAACATCACCAGCAATGCAGCACAAATCGCCGTTATAAGCTTTTCAACTGACACCTCAGTATTACAATTCCAGTCACAGCAATACATCGTAAACAACTTCATCAGCACCAGAGAACAAGGGCAGTTTACCAGAATGTACGATGCCATACAAGGTGGAATCAATCTTTTCGAATGGTCAAATAATGCCTTCGACTCTCAAGCCATTGTCACCTTTACCGATGGCAAAAACAACTTATCCGCCATCACCAATTACAATGTGCTGACAGAGCAAATGAACAACAAGGGAATCCGTAGCTACACAGTTGGACTCCGTGGAAATGACGACATCAGCGAATCCATTCTTGATAGTCTCGCTGTAAATGGGGAATACCAACCAGCAGAATCAGTAGAAGATCTCTCCGAAATATTTACTGGCTTCTCTCGCCAAATTACTGACGTCTACAACGTAGTATATACAAGAACGTCAGAATACACAAACAAAGAAGTTCGCATTACCATTCTTGCACGTCCAAAGTAAAAACATCGATCTTGACCGATCATCAAGCGATGAATTTAATTCTTCTCTAAGCTCCTGGACCCTCACGTCCGGGAGCTTATTTTTCATGCTCCTTCATATTTATCAGCAAGTCGGGATTGATGTTGTACAGCTGCTCTTTATAAACACTATAACCAAATGTCGCCGAAGGAATTTGCTTCCTCAACATTTGAATCAAGTACAGCAGCTCCGGCTCTCGCATCATAATCGAAATATGCTCGCGGTTGATTAGACGAATATGTAAAATGTCAATCTGCAAAAAACGAACACCAAAAGGAAAGTGTTGAATACTCTCATAGTACACCCAGGCAACAGCATCCCGTTCCCTGATCACATGCTTCAGAATATAATTGCGCTGACTATCGTATCGCAACACTCCATGAAGGATAAAGTACAGGCCCACCAGGCCGAGAAGCATAAATAGCACAGCTACCACTATTGCAGTACGTTCCGGCAAACTCGTCGTCCCAAAGCCAATCACATAAACCGCAAAGCATAGCAATGCCAGCCCGCAAGAAACCTTCAGATTGCGGTTTCGCCGTAAATTCTTTTGTATTATTCGAACTTCCTCCCGATCCACAGAGTGCTTTCTATGCCATTAATCAATCCCTTTTAAGACTCGTCGTCACACATTACGTTACTTAGTCCATCACGGAGCCCAAACACATTCGGCAACTTACAGCCTGCCTTCTACGCAAGCAAGAATACGACCAATTTGCAATCCGAATTGTCACTTATCAGGGCCTTTTGTCAACCAAGGCGCGAGAAGTAAGCATAGCCATACCTACATGAACAACAACTAGAATTTGGAGCGAAGCGGACACCAGCGCGCAGTTACCAGTCCCGTGCTCCGTTTGTACTCGGCAGCCATCTGCCTGTTCATGTACTGGCCCTGCGGTCTCTCCGCAGGCTCCGAGCCCCCAGGGCCAGCCATTCACCACGGCAGCTGACTACCTCATACCACTTCGCCCGGGGCTATTTTGCACCATTGGTGTTCCGTGGTTAGTTTTTTTATGATTGGTGTAGTCAATAAATTGTATCGACAAGAGGACTGGCCTTGGGGTATTTTGTGTGAAGAAATTTGGGCTCTCAAGCCGTCAAAAATCATTTGTTTTTGAGTCAGTACAAAGGTTCATTTTTCCAGCTCGGCATCGGCGAGTCTGAATAATTTAGGCCCGCAGTTGCAGAGCATATCTGCAAAGTATCACCAAATACTGCATGAAGAAGCCCAACAATGTGAGCCACAGGCTGCTGCGACTCACAAAAATTGGGACAAAAAAAATCCCTGATCAATAATAGTTGATCAGGGATTGTGGCTGTAGGGGAAGGATTCGAACCTTCACAGAGCAGTTAGACTAACCAGGGCTAGCTTTCTACCTTATCTCCACCCCCGAGACAAGAGGGCATGTCTGCCAGTTTCATCACCCTACAGTGTATTGCTTAATGATTACATGACAAATTTAAGCACCTAAGACCATATTTGCAAATTTTGCTAATAATTGCTTTGTTTTTTAGAAAATTTGTAATTTAGTGACCTGAAAAATAAGGATAGTGAAATTTGAATTTGATAATTCCGGGCAAAATTGGAAAAAATTTAATTCCGCACACCCTATTCAATACCTATGCCAATTATAAGGAATTTTGGACGGTCTTTACAGGTCGTCGATCATAAACCGATAATGTAGAATCCCCAATGACGAAAACACCTGAAATAGACGAGCTGGATCTGAAGATACTAGCTATCCTAATGAATGATGCGAAAACGCCTTTTTCTGAGATTGCCAAAAGACTGTATGTCAGTGGCGGAACTGTTCATGTACGCATGAAAAAAATGGAGGCTATGGGAGTAGTGAAAAAGCACCAAATTGTGGTTGATTATGAAAAGCTTGGTTACGACATTGCTGCTTTCATTGGAATCTTCTTGAGTTCCAGCTCCATGTATGACGAGGTAGCACTCAAATTAAAGGAAATCCCAGAAGTTGTGGGTGTGCACTATACTACAGGAAACTACAGTATCTTCTCAAAGGTCATATGCCGCGACACGAACCATCTACGGGAGGTCTTGCACGAAAAAATCCAAAGCATAGATGGTATCCAACGAACGGAGACACTGATATCGCTGGAGGAGAGCACCAATCGACCGATCGACCTTGTAAAACTAGAATCACTGCAGTGGTAGAAGGAAACGTAGAGACAACAGCAGGTAAGCTATACCTCATCCCCACACCTATTGGCAATCTGGAAGACATTACGCTAAGGGCGCTCCGGTTACTGAAGGAAGTTGACCTCATCTTGGCCGAAGACACCAGAAAAACTGCTCGATTACTGCAACATTATCAAATCGAAAATCAGTTGCGGTCTTATCATATATTTAATGAACATAAGACCCTAAACAACGTTGTGGATCAACTGCGTTCTGGCGTGAATATTGGCTTAGTTAGTGATGCTGGTACCCCTTCTGTATCCGATCCTGGCTTCTTACTCACTCGAGCTGCAATTGAAGCCGAAGTTACAGTTGAATGTCTCCCGGGGGCTTGTGCTCTAATTGTGGCTTTGGTCAATTCGGGCCTACCCACCGACCGATTTGTTTTTGAGGGATTTCTTCCAAAGAAAAAGGGGCGCCAGACACGATTAACATCCCTCTCCGAAGAAGGCAGAACAATGATCTTCTTTGAATCTCCCTTCCGAATCGCCAAAACCCTGGCAGATTTGTCTGAGCATCTTGGTGCCGATCGTCAAGCAAGTGTGGCAAGAGAATTAACAAAAATGTACCAGGAGAATGTTAGGGGCACTTTGGGCGAATTGTGCGCAAGATTTACCGCGCAAAAGACCAAGGGAGAAATAGTTCTGTGTGTGACCGGAAAGAAGAAATGAAGCTTAGTGGCAGCTCAGAGAATTATCCACTATCTTGCATAGCAAAAGAGGCGTCAATTTTTGCTATTTTTGTACGTGAATACCCGAAAGCATGTGTCGATAAATGCACAATACCAGATATAAAGCAGTGTAGCTGGCAGCTTGCCATAAGTCTTTGTAATTCTGATATTTGCGCTTATCTATTATTTACAGTTTGTGTCCCCGTTTTATAGCTTTGCAGGTATTCATAGGCGGAAAGAAGGCAATTTTGTATTTGACCGATATTGCCAGATGATGGAAATTTGTATTTGAGGTTTCCGGCGTTTTCAGAGCCTTCTCGAGGTAGAGTGGCCTGATCGGAAGTACCAGCTTAGTTTATAAATGGTGAATGGATCATAGTGTTGTTTGCAGTAAAGTTGTTGAAATTGCCAGAGCAGTAGGCGCTTTCATCAAAAGCGAAAGTGGGAAAGTTGCCAGCGTAGATATCGAAACTAAATACAAAAATAATTTCGTGTCTTACGTGGACAAGCAGGCGGAAGAGAAAATAGTGCAGGCCTTGCGTAGATTGGTCCCGGAGGCGGGATTTATCGTAGAAGAAGGAACGGTAGAGCGTACAGAACACGTCACACAATGGGTGATTGACCCACTGGACGGTACGACCAACTTTCTGCATGAATTGCCCTCATACGCAGTGTCAATTGCACTTCAGCAGCACGGTGAAACAACAATCGGGGTAGTCTACGAAATCAATAAGGACGAGTGTTTTTATGCATATAAAGATGGTGGCTCATTTTTGAACGGAAAGAAGATTGAGGTATCAAAGACGGGAAAGCTGGAACAGGCATTGATCTCCACCGGTTTTCCCTATTACGATTTTGAGATTTTGGACGAGTATATCAGCTTACTGAAATTTCTTATGCGAAACACAGGAGGAATTAGGCGCTATGGCGCAGCAGCTGTTGACTTGTGTTATGTTGCTTGTGGCCGCTACGATGCCTTTTTTGAACATAGTCTTGCACCCTGGGATGTGGCAGCTGGAGCGCTGATCATTGACCAGGCGGGAGGCTTTGTGACTGATTTTGCTGGTGGGACAAATTTCCTCTTCGGGAGGCAAATACTTGGGGTAAATGGGGCATTGAAGGATCAATTTCTAAACCTCTCCAAAGAGTATTTGACAAACAATGAAGGAAAAACCTAGTTCTAATGTGTGATTAGGATGTCAGGTAGAAGGCATATAAATAGCGTAAACGCCCAATTAAACTGAAAAAGGGTGACAAATGAAGCACAAGTCGTCCCATATTTGCTCCCGTCCAACCTGCTGAAAATCAGGCTGAGAGCAAGGAGTAAGTTTGGCATTGCAAATAGGATATTAACAAGAATTCATTATAAATAAGTTCATCAAACTAAAATTACATTAATCATGAAGAAGAATTTACTTTGCAAGATTGGGAGCTTCCTATCCTTGCTATTAGTTCTTTCCTTCGGAGCCAATGCTCAGGACTGTATGATTACAGGAGGCTTGGATCTTACCGCAAATCCTACCACGCTTTGTTCTGGTGAGACAACAGCACTGTCGATGACAATTCCTGGAATCAATACCGAGGCAACAAATGTTGTCTGGCGATTGGATGCTACCGGAGAAGTAATCGCAAACTCAACCTCAACCTCGCACACGCCTATCAATGTGGATTGCGAGCCGAAATGGGTAACATACAGAGCAACTGCTACTTGTATCAACTTCCCGGATGAAACTAAGACTCAGATTGTTTCTGTTCTTGTTTATCCTACAAACACTTCGGCTAACCCAGCAGCCAACATCAATCCAGCAAACTTGGAGTTCGATGCAACCTACTCTCCAGATGGTTGTAACGTTGTGGTTTCTCCTGTTTGTCCTTACATCCTCTTGACTGAAACAAACTCTGGTTCCGCAGCGCCAGGAGAAACAACGGTACTAAGCTTCCCATACAGCTACAGCTACCCAGCTTCCTCTGGTCTTGCTTGTCTATCGGGAGTATATGATCTTGCTGTTACTTGTGAATCAGTTTGTACTGCAAACATTCAGGGGGTTACAGCTAGTGCTTCTGACATCGTTGCGGGTGAGTCTGTAACATTGTCTGCAAATGTTCAAGGTAATGGCGATTACACCGTTACTTGGTCAGGTTCAAATGGCTTCTCATCTACAGGAGCATCTGCAATCGACGCACCAATGTCTACTTACAGCGGTTGTGAGCCTATGCAGGTGACTTACACAGCTACTGTTGATTGTGGTGGTCCAGCACTAAGCTCTGGAACAGTTACAGTTAATATCTACCCTGCTGACTACTCATCTTTGTATGCAACTTCAACTTCTGCTGACGGTTGTATGGCGATGGTTACATCAACTTGTTTGAACATCAGCATTTCTGACGGTGGTGTATACACTGCTGCACCAGGTGAAAGTGGATCTTATACTTTCTCAGTTTCTTACGATTACCCGGATGGTGTTAGTGGATCTGCTGCTACAGACGTTTCTGTAGCATACAATTGCCCGGCACTAGAAGCTCTTACATTCGACGTTGACAGTGATTGTAACGAGATCACTGGTAAAGAAACAATCATTGTTACAATTCTTGGTGGCACTGGTCCTTACAACATTACTGGCTCATTCAACGATGATTCTTACGGCAGCGATTCTCTACCTGCTTTAGTTTTTGATGATGGTCAATCCTGGATGATTGAAGTTACCGATGCTAATGGGGCTATTGGTGTTATCAACGGAACTGTTAACTGTAGCAAAGAATGTAAATTGGAAGGTGTTGCACTATTAGAAGAGTGTAACACAGCTACTGGCCAATGGTCCGTAACAGTTACTATTCCTGACGGTGAAGGAACTGGACCTTTTACAGTTACTACTGATATTGATGGTGCAACAGTTGCAAGCGCAACAGACAACTCTTTTGTTATCAGTGGTATCAGTAATGGCACTGCTTATAGCGTAAGCGTTACTGACTCTGGTGATCCTGAATGTTCTACAACTGAAAGCTCAGCTGTTGGTACTTGTGAGACAGTTGATATTGAATTGCTATCTTTCGAGGGTTCTGTTGAAGTGGATGGCAACCTGTTGCAATGGGTTACTGCTACTGAAACAAACAATGATTTCTTCACTCTTGAGCGCTCAGCAGACGGAATCAATTTCGCTCCTATAGCAACTATCGAAGGTAATGGAACTGTTTACAGTGCAATTGCATATGAATTTACAGACAAGGATTACCTTGCTGGTGCTAACTACTACAGATTGTCACAAACTGATTACGATGGTTCGGTTACTATCTGCTCAGAAGTGATCTTGTTGGAAAGAGGGGACGTGAGCTTTGTAGTCACAAACCTACTTCCTAACCCAACAATCGGTGAGTTGAACGTGGTACTGAATACTAAAGAGAGCAACTCTTTTGTTGCAGCAGTGTATGATATCACCGGAAAGATGGTATTCACTGCTGTCATGGAGGCAGAGGCTGGTTTCAATACCTTTGCTATCGACACTGATAACCTTAGCTCCGGTACTTATTTGCTAACTGTAGCAAATGGTCAAGAGGTAAGTACACAGAAGTTTGTTCGTCGATAAGAATAGATTTTCTGAAAAACAACAAAGGCCCGGAAGCAGATGCTTCCGGGCCTTTGTTGTTAGTAGCGTAGTCCTATTCTCCTAAATGTTTCTTGCTTCTTGATTTCTGAGACAGCCCTCCTAAAGCTGGCGTCTTCTTGATTGATGATCTTGTAATACGCATTGTTTCCCCACAAACCTGCCGCAATCCAGGCTTTCATTTGCGTTAGCAATGCGCTTCTTTGCTTTTCATAGTTGGACAGCTCCAATTCAAGATCTATAACCTGATCTTGTAGCACTGACCACAACAAGGAGGATGCTTCTGCGCTTTGTGAAAAGGCATCAATAGAAATATTGGCTTTCAGCAGTGAATGCCTGTGATCACTCAAAATTTTTTGGCACAACCCATATAACTGAACGTCATAGCTTAGCTGGTTGAATGCTACAGAAATAAAGGTGCTATCCGCTGCAACATGTATATCCGGAGTGATTCCACCACCGCCGATCAGCCTCCGTTTTGACAGGCTATATTCAATCAAAGAATCTGGCACACTGATCTGGCTTGTAAATCCTCCTCTGGCTTGCCCGTAGTCAATGCTCTTATTAATAAATTTTCCTCCAATACTAGGGCGCTGGATAAATCTTCCAGCAGGAGTATAGTATCTTCCTATTGTTAAACGTATTGCCGAGCCATCGCCCAGCAGGTAGGACTGCTGGACGAGCCCTTTTCCATAACTCTCCTGACCAAGCACAAGAGCGCGATCCCAATCTTGCAAGGCCCCGGAAAAAATCTCGCTTGCCGATGCCGTATTCTTGTCAATCAGCAAGACTATTCTCTCAGTGGCTCCATCCTCACTGGTTTTAGATACATGGTCCACTCGCTCCATGCTGTGGCCTTCCGTATAGAGGAGAAGCTTTCCTTCCTCCAAAAATAAATCGGAAAGGGCAACCGCGGACTTCACTAGTCCTCCCGGATTTCCCCGCAAATCTATAATCAGCTGCTTTGCTCCCGAAGCACCAAGACTTTGTAGCGAATCCGTAAACTTGCTCAAGGTATTGGTCGTAAAGTTGTTTACTTTGATATAACCGATATCTTCTTCAACTAGGTAGGCAGAAGGGATTTCGACAAGGGGAATTTGATCTCTGACGATATCAATGCGGATTCTCTGCTTTCCACGATATAGTTCGACCTCGACGCTACTATCCTTTTCTCCTCTCAGTATATCTACTACTCGCTGTTGACTGATTGACACTAGAGATTGGCCTGAGGCAGAGATAAGTTTGTCACCCAACTGCACTCCTGCTTTGCTTGCAGGACCAAAGGGAACGACATTCGTAACAAAGACAGTGTCTTCCAATTGGAAGAAGTTGATTCCGATGCCAACATAGCTGTGACCTTTGTCTCTGCTTTGTTGCGAATCAAGCTCAGCCTTGGTCTGATAGCTACTGTAGGGGTCGAGCTGTCCTACAATAGCTTTTACAGCCTCTTCTGCCAGTTTTTCCGAGTTGACACTGTCAACATACTCAGTATTGAGGTAGAACAGTGCCCAGTCTAGCTTTTGGCCCTGTTCGCCGGAATAATATGTCTGGCAACTTGTTTCAAAGCTGATTGGCAACAATGTGATGGTAAATAATATAGAAAATAGGAGTTTACGCATAATTTTACTCTAATTAATTTATTGGCTTTAGACCACTATTCAACGAAAGATAGGTGGTGCAATATTGTTGTATGGTTCTTTTATTCGGAGAGGCAACATGGTAACAGGAATTTGATCAAATTATAGATATCATTACTTCCACAATGCCTGCTAATTTCTAATATAAGCACCTGCTTTGTAGGGGTTAAAATATTACAGAATATTACAAATAAATTCGTATTATGAACCGTAAGGGCCGCATCATAGTTTCTGCTTTGAAATATTTCTCGGTATCGCTTAGTCTCCCGCTAGCATTCCTAGATAAAAAGCTCTAACTTGCAAGCCAGTCTACCTTAAGTTCTATCCTTCCCTCCCTCTTTCATAGTCAGTAGTTTTGCTGAGCAAAAAGCGCGTTCTATCTACCAGAATTTTACGCGCCAAGGCTTGTGCAAAGCTGTGACTTTTGAAACTATAGTAGTATAGATTGGTAGGATTATTGTGTATGCACTAATCCGTCTCCTCTTCCATATTTCCTCACAAAACTGAAAACATAGAAATATTTATAATTAACCAAAAATTCAAAATCATATGAAGAAAAAGGTACTACTTCTCGTGGGGTTCCTTTTCCTCCTGCTGTATGCTGATATCCGGGCGCAAGTCGGGAATGTTGGGGTAGGTGTGGAAGAACCTCAGGAGAAATTGGACGTAGGCGGAGCCATAAAACTAGGCTCAACCGACAACCACTTCAAAGGTACCATTAGGTATAACCCCGAGTCTCAGGATTTTGAGGGTAATATCGATGGTACATCTAGTGGTTGGGTTTCGCTTACCGGATCCAATGCACCAGATTGGCAAGTAACCGACAGCCAACTGGTCCAGGCCGTAAACCAATACTTCAGTCAGGGGAGTGTTGGAATCGGTGTATTGGATGCTTTAGCTGACTTGCATGTGCAAGGATCCATCATTTTCGAGGATTTGCCTGCAATGCCAGAAAGCAACATGGTACTTGTAATCAGTGAAGAAGGTCACTTAGGTTGGCAGGAAGCCGAGAGTGTTACCGGGGCTGCTTCGGCAGACGACGGTATTAACTGTTGGGATTTGGATGCCGACTTTGTTGATGATCCGGAAGAGGATATCAACCAAGATGGTCTTTGGACAGTCCTAGACTGTCAAGGTCCAGCAGGCCCTCAAGGTCCTCCAGGTGTATCAGGCCCGGTAGGGCCTATTGGTGCTACTGGAGCATCTGGTGTTAACTGTTGGGACACTAACGGAAATGGTCTAAATGACATTTCTGAAGACGTGAATGAAGATGGGGCATGGAATGCTCTTGATTGTCAATGTCAAGGTTGTGAAGGCGCTGGTGTGAACGGTGTCAACTGCTGGGACATTAACGGTAATGGTATAAATGAATCCACAGAGGATCTAAACTCTGATGGAATTTTCAATGCTTTGGATTGCCGAGGTGCTACAGGTCCTCAAGGTCCAGCCGGCGTAGCTGGTCCAACTGGTCCAGTTGGTGCTACAGGAGCTCAAGGCCCAGCAGGTAATACAGGAGCACAAGGTCCGCAAGGACTGACAGGCCCAGCCGGCCCAGCCGGTCCGGCAGGTGACACCGGAGCTACAGGAGCTCAGGGTCCAGCTGGAAACGACGGAGCTACTGGCCCGCAAGGTCCAGCCGGAAATACAGGTCCAGCCGGTCCTCAAGGCCCAGCTGGAAACACTGGTCCACAGGGCCCAGCGGGTAACGATGGAGCTACTGGCCCACAAGGTCCAGCCGGAAATACAGGCCCAGCCGGTCCTCAAGGTCCAGCTGGAAATACAGGTCCAGCAGGTCCTCAAGGCCCAGCTGGAAACAATGGGGCTACAGGTCCACAAGGCCCAGCAGGTAATGCAGGTCCTCAGGGTCCAGCGGGAAATACCGGACCTCAAGGTCCAGCTGGAAACACTGGTCCTCAAGGTCCAGCAGGCAATAACGGAGCCACAGGTCCTCAAGGTCCAGCCGGTAATGCGGGCCCAGCGGGTCCTCAGGGTCCAGCGGGAAATACTGGTCCTCAAGGTCCAGCCGGAAATAACGGAGCCACAGGTCCTCAGGGCCCGGCCGGTAATACCGGCCCAGCGGG
>JAHDEE010000328.1 GCA_020629005.1 Chitinophagales bacterium | reverse complement strand
CTCTACTCTCTACCCTTTGAACACATCTCAAATCCTACATCCCCCCAAAGTTATTCCACCCTCAAAACTTGGTACTTCAAACCGCAATTGCGAACTTAAGGGATAGAGCATCAATAGCTGTCTGATTTTGAGTCCCAATCCCTAAAGCAAATGCAGTCCATGAGATTTCACATCCTTCTGTTAGCAAGCCTGTTACTTACAGCCAACCAAGCTGCCTCGCAAACACCAACCTGGTCCGGAGAAATAGCCGCCTTGATCTACACCAAGTGTGCACACTGTCACCATGAAGGAGCCATTGCCCCTTTTGGTCTGATGAGCTATCAAGAGGTAGTTGCATTGAGTCATGAAATAGAGCATAGCATCACGGACAACAAAATGCCTCCCTGGCCGGCCAATCCAGAGTATAGACATTTTGCAGATGAATTTTATTTAACAGATGATGAGAAGCAACAAATTTTCGATTGGATAGCAGCAGATCATCCCATAGGAGAACTTGCTTTGGCTCCGCTTCCTCCCGTCTTTGCAGAGGGTGGCTCAGTGCTAGACACCATAGACCACCAGATCACCATTCCCCCTTACACGCTACAGACTAATCTGGATGAGTATCGCTGGTTTGCGATCGAAAATCCCTACGAAGACACCATCTACGTACAAAAGATAGAGGTTTTCCCTGGACTCAAGGAGGTGGTGCATCATGCAGACCTCTGGTACGACCTAAGTGGGCAGGCGATGGAGGCGGATGCTGCATCTCCAGTTCCAGGCTTCAGCCCATTTGTACAACCCGATTTCTACATGAATGCCTGGCAACCGGGAGCCAGTGCGGCAGAATATCCCGAAGGCTGGGGCATTGCGGTTCCCCCAAATGCAGACTTCGTTGTGGAAGTGCATTATGGTCCCGATGCTATTGGTCAGGTAGATGAGACAGTAATGAATCTCCAGTTTGTACGAAATACGGAGTCTCCCAGACCGGTGTGAAGCCAGACATTGCTTTGAGCTAAGTTCTCACCAGCTTCGCTGACGCTTTAGTCATGAAGGATACACGCTTACTTAAATTAGTTTGTTCTATAAAGTATTTATAGAACCGCTCTATGTAGGAGACTGCTCGAGAAAGCTTAGAACATTTTTCAATCCTCCGAACTCTTTGCTCCTTGCTCTTTGCTCTTTGATCCTTGCTCTTTGATCCTTGAAACTCACTTTAGAAGGCCAGCTCAACGCTAAAAATTGGGAGGCTTTGCACCTTCCCAGCGCGGCGGTGTTTGTTGGCAAAATAGCCCCGATCGGAACGGCTATGAGTGCCGCTGATGCCGTGGCGGAAGCGCTGCTAGAGGGGCTCGGAGCTTGCCGGAGAGACCCACTAGCAGCAGCTGTAGCAGGCAGCAGTGGTGCGAATAATAGTGGAGAGCGGGGAGACTATTAGCACGATGGAATTTTGTTTCGCTTCAAAAAAAGAATCCAGAGCTGCTCTTCAATACATGCTTGCTCCAGCTAAGCACCGAAATGTCGACCTTGCAAAATCCTCAAGAAAGTAGCACATTGTATTGCATTTAGCTGTGCAAAACAAGCCCGCAATGCAAAAGGTATGAGCATTATTACGCAAGAAAAACTGAGGATATTCAAACGGCTGTTTCGCGGTCGAGAAGATGTTTTTGCCTTGCATTGGAAATCTGGAAACCGAGCAGGCTATTCACCCGCATATGATATAGACCGCTTTCTATACAAACAACACAAGCGTTCGGGAGGCACCTTGCAAAACTTTGGAAAAAAGACTTATAGAAGATGGAGTGATCAGGAATTGGTGGGACATTTGCAGGGAAATCAGATTGTCGGAATCTATCCGCTCCTGAAAGATAATTCATCGTACTTCATTGTGGCAGATTTTGATCGGGGTACTTGGCTTGAAGACTGTTGCAAGTTTCGTAGTTCTTGTGTCGCACTAGGGCTTCATTCATATATTGAAAGGTCCAAATCTGGCAACGGAGGACACGTTTGGATATTTTTCGAACAAGCTTATCCTGCATATAAGAGTCGCAAAATCGTAACTCGAATCCTTCAAGAATGCAGACTGATGCCTCAGTTTGACAGGCAAGCAAGTTTTGATAGACTATTCCCTAACCAAGATGTGCATTCTGGCAAAGGGCTAGGCAACCTAATCGCATTGCCATTGCAGGCAATTGCACTGAAAGCTAACAACAGCTGCTTTATTGATCCTGATACCGATAAAGTCCCAGATCAGTGGATCTTTTTGCAAGAAGTGGAACGTATTCGTTTATCAAAACTAGAGGAGGTTTACAATTCCTTATTTGCAGCCAATAATAGCGGTCTAAGGAGTATTTACAGTTCGTCCAAACTGACGATTAAACTTGGAAAGAGTATCGTCCTTGACCGCCTATCCTTGACAGAACCTTTACGGAAATTTCTGCTTGATTCCTTAAACATCCCAAACTCGGAATTCTATAGACTATTAAACACAGGCAGGAGCACTTGGGGAACCAAGCGATACTTCAATTGCTGCGATGAAACGGAAAACGAAATTCACTTACCAAGAGGCTTCATACGAGACCTACTCAGCTTTTGCTCAAGAGAAGGGATCGCATATGATTTTGAAGATCATCGTCAGCTTCTGAAAAGAGTGCAATTGACCTCACAGATTCAATTACGCCCATACCAACATCCTGCTGTAAATGCAGCAATGGACAAGGATTTTGGGGTGATCAGTGCTCCTCCAGGAACTGGAAAAACTGTAATCGCTCTAGAAATTGTGAAAAGGAAACTGCAGCCAGCACTAATTATCGTTCACAGAAAGCTTCTTTTCGAGCAGTGGATCGAACGAATACAAACCTTCCTCAATATTCCGGCTCAACAAATAGGTAGAATTGGCCAAGGAAAGGTCAAGATTGGGAAGCAAATTACTGTTGCAATGATCCAAAGCCTAGGCATTCAGCTCGCCAAGCCTGATTCAGAATCTTTGTCAAAAAGGTTTGGCACTGTAATTATTGACGAATGTCATCATATTCCTGCTTCCTCATACAAGAAAGCAATAAGCAGACTTCAGCCCTATTATCAATATGGTCTAACAGCAACGCCGTTCCGGAAGGGTAGCGATTCCAAGTTGATTTTCCTTTACATCGGTCAGCTGATTTGCGATTTGCCACTACCTGCCACAAGGAAGCCAACTCTTCCGAGGCTAATTGTAAAGAAAACAAAGTTGGATTTTCCGTTTCAATCTGCTACCGATGATCGCTCTCTGCTTTCTCGAGTACTCATCCACGATTCTCTAAGAAACAAACAAATCTCCGAAGATGTACTCGCCGAAGTCAAGCATGGTCGAAGATCGGTCATTATCACTGAAAGAAAGGGTCACCTCTTTGCACTAAGACAGTACTTAAGGGATCGATGCGAAACTCTGACAATTAGTGGTGATAATTCAGAGAAAGAGCGCAAAGGGCTGTTCTCTCAAATCAAGGCTGGTAAGTTTCAGGTGTTGTTGACTACTGGTCAATTCTTTGGAGAAGGTACCGACGTGAAGGAAATCAATTGCTTGTTTCTGGTGTATCCGTTTAGCTTCAAGGGAAAGTTGATCCAGTACATTGGCAGAATCCAGAGATCAGAAACAGCCATTCGCATTTACGATTATCATGACCACCTTATCCCTGTTTTGGACCGTCAGTTTCTCAAGCGGAATCGGTACTATAGGCATTTCGCAAAACAAGCCACCTTGTTTGATGACGCAGAGCACACAGTAGACAAGGACCTAAAAGTCATACAAGAAACCCTCAAGATCAAATTGCAGGACTTGAAATTCAAGTTCGGAGTCGTTCAATTCCTCTACAAGCACAAAGAGATTGAGGACCAGCTAATTCTGGAAGTAGATCACGATCTGATAAGACCTGAATTTGAGGTCATCAAGCCGCTCCTATCAAAACAGAAAGGCTTGGGCAAACTGCAAATACAGGTATATATTGAAGTCAAGCAAGGGGTTGTCATATCCCAGCTCGCAACTTGTGAACAATTGGAACTGATTAATGAAAAGTTGATTGCAGTCTGCGTTGAAAGGTATCGCTATGAGAAAATTGCTGCGCAATCACATGTCATCAAACGCAAAAAACAAGTTTTGGACCTTGAAGAGTTGCAAGAACCAATTTCGCAAGAATTCAAGTTTAACTCTACAGAGGGGCTCCTAAACCACTTGACTAGAAGAAAAGTTAAACATCAACGACAACTGCGATTTCTCGCATCTTCTCATGAAGCTTCAGTGTCTCCAATAAAATTTGCGGTTGATCCCTTTGCATTCATCTTTCTTTTGCACGGTGCTAAGTATTGGCACTTTGTACTGGAAACGTTGGATACTACGGAAGCTAGTTATATTTGGCACTTTCCGAAGACCCAGACTCTCGAGAACACTTTTTCGCTCCTAGAAGAATCTCTTGCGAATTTGAGAAAATTGGGAAGAAAGAGCTATGTAGAAAAGGCACCCTCCAATTTTCGCAGAATCAAGCATGACTACAAGAATGAGCGTCGAGGTTTTGTAGTTTGGCGAGATCAATTTTTATCATCACTAATATAGTGAGTGCAAATCTATGCTGATGTTATCTCATCTCTAGCAGCTTCGCTAAAAATTCTGTCGAAAAGGATACACGCTTACTTAAATTAGTTTGTTCTATAAAGTATTTATAGAACCGCTCTATGTAGGAGACTGCTCGAGAAAGCTTAGAACATTTTTCAATCCTCCGAACTCTTTGCTCCTTGCTCTTTGCTCTTTGATCCTTGCTCTTTGATCCTTGAAACTCACTTTAGAAGGCCAGCTCAACGCTAAAAATTGGGAGGCTTTGCACCTTCCCAGCGCGGCGGTGTTTGTTGGCAAAATAGCCCCGATCGGAACGGCTATGAGTGCCGCTGATGCCGTGGCGGAAGCGCTGCTAGAGGGGCTCGGAGCTTGCCGGAGAGACCCACTAGCAGCAGCTGTAGCAGGCAGCAGTGGTGCGAATAATAGTGGAGAGCGGGGAGACCGATAACGCGATGGAATTTTGTTTCGCTCTATAAAAAGAATCTTGCTAAATGTAAATATACCTACCAGGGATGCTGCAGCTCTGTTGACTGTTTATAATGTAGTTGGTCAGCAGGTTCACAGACAGAAGCTTGCTCAAGGCTCTTATATGTCAAGCATACAGCTTGATTGCTCTGCCTGGAATTCGGGTATTTAGGACAGAGAATCAATAACTGTCTATTTTGACTTGCTAGTAATGCTTTATCCATCGTTATTTTTCTCCACCAGCCAACAAGGATGCTGTCAAAA
>JAHDEE010000327.1 GCA_020629005.1 Chitinophagales bacterium | reverse complement strand
CAGTACTTGTAGATGCAGCTTGTCCGGAGACTGGTAGAATAAGCGTCACCTTCTCGGCTACTGACTACTGTGGCCAGGTAGCAAGCTGTACCAGAGACATTATTTTCGAAGATACTACAGCACCTGTTATTGGCTGTCCTGTGGACCTACACCTCGAGTGCGGAGCTTCAGGGAATATGGCCACAATCAGTGCATGGCTAAGTAGCGCTACGGCTTCGGATGCTTGTGAGGGAGCACTAGTGGTAGAAAATGACTACAACCCAGAACTACTCAACGACTGCTCCGCAACCGGCAGCATCACCGTCACTTTCACCGCCCAAGACGAATGTGGCAATAGTGCCAGTATGACCGCAGAGTTGCGTATCAGCGACACGCTTTCACCTGATTTGAGATGCCCAACAGATCATCTATACCTTGAATGTGCTGATCCAGATAATGATGATTTGATCGCTGACTGGTTAGACTCTGCGACAGCAACAGATCAATGTGATCCCACAGTAAGCGTGGAACATGACTACGATCCCGAAAATATAATGGACAGTCCCTATGGCTGCCCACATGTAGGTATGATTTGGGTTACGTTCACCGCAACAGATGAATGCGGAAATGTATCTACTTGCATGAAAGACATTGTATTCACAGACACGACTGATCCAGTTATTGACCACTGCCCAAGAACACTTTACCTGAGATGCGAGCAAACCGAAGATGAAGGAATAATCAATGATTGGCTAGACAGCTTTGCTGCCTCAGACGCATGTACTGATGTCACTCTGAGCAATGACTTCGATCCGGCTTCGATTGGTAATGAGTGCTTTGACGAGATTGAAGTGACTTTCCTTGCCACGGATGAGTGCCATAATGAGCTGAGCTGTACTTCCAAAATTGTGTACGGAGACTTCCATGCACCGACAGGCCACTGTCCGGAAGGGGATGATGATCTAGGTTATTTGGGTGACGTACCTTGCCCCGAAACTGTCATTGGTTTGGTGGAAGAAGCTTACTCAGACGATTGTGGGGAAGTACAGATTAACCTCATACATGACACAGGTGAAGCAACTTGCGAAAATGGCAGCTTTGAAAGAGTCTACACCTTCTCCATTTCGGATGATTGTGGGAACCAGGTATCCCCTCATTGCCAGGTCAGGTATGCAGGCACGTGCCAGAACTACTGTACCTACACACAAGGGTACTGGGGTAACGCCAATGGTACAGCTGGCGATCCGCCAATGACGACAGCGGCCCTGTTGAATCTACTGGTATCTCCTGACAACCCTATCACCGTCGGAGATCTTTCAGGCAATTCGATTACTGTTGAGTCCCCAGACTGCGTTCTCACTCTCCTACCCGGGGGTGGTTCACCACGACCGCTCATAAGCGGAAACTGGACAGCAAGTTCTGATAACGATTGTGAGGTAGGCCAAAATGCTTATAACTCCGGGCGTTTGAGAAACAGTCTGGCATCCAATCTCATTGCCTTGACACTCAATATTCGATACAATGAATGGTATACAGGCAGCGACCTCGGTACACTCGAACTTAGCAATACAGGCTTAGAATTCCCAGATGAATTGTACGATCATCTACCGGCAGCACCCACCATTGCTGATTTGATCGACCTGGCAAATCAATACCTGGCTGGTCTAACCTCCTTCAACAAAGGTTTCGGTGGTGTACTGGTTGCATCCATCACAGCCTTGAATGAAGCCTTCCACGATTGCGAGCAAGTAAGTTGCGGAAGCGGGCAGAAGTCAGTAACTGTATTATATGAGGATGATGCAGGCATTCTGAATCAGGATATCAGACTGACCGTATTCCCTAGCAGCACTCAGGGCGAAGCAACTGTGCAATTCCAGCTGATAGAACCCAGTGATGTGGAATTGTATATTTATGACATTGCCGGACGAACAGTAGAAACTATTAACTACGAAGGAAACGCGGGATATAATCAAATCAGGTTGGATCTTAGCCGTCAAGCCGCTGGTGTTTACTTGATCAGTGTAAACTGGACACATGAGGTGCACCCAGCACGAATAGTGAAGTTCTAGCATTTCAAATTCTGTCCTGAGATAAAGAGCCATCATGTTAACTTGCATGGTGGCTCTTTTGTGTTCAAACCCCAAAGATCACTTCCCAGCTTTTTGTAGAATTCTTATCAACATAAAGAGCCGCTGAAAGAGCTGTGGATTTCAATAATAATCGGCCAGGCATAAGGTCCATTATCAGCAAACCTACTAGAGGCTTTGTATTCTCAAGATTACATTAGCATCTATTCAACAATGCTGCGCGAAGGACAGAAAGTGCAAAATAGCCCCGGGCGAAACGGTATGAGGTGCCTGCATGCGCCAGTGACTGCCAGTGCATGGTAGCTCGGAGCTTTGCGGAGAGATGCCAGGCACTGAGCAGGAACAAGCAGGCAGGTGCCGAATAATAGTGGAGCACGGGAAGGCAGAAACGCGGCGGAAAAACCTTTAGCTCCAAAAAATAATAATTCTAATATTCAAAACCAAGCATCTTTCACCTAAGACAATTTCACTATAAAGGAAACTGGACTTCCACTCGTGTACCTGGAAATTCACCGGTCTCATCAAGATCCGACACATGGATGGAGATCGGTCGTGTATTTAATTGATTGATTAGTTCAACACGCTTGTCCATATTTTTGGTGCCAACAGAAACATGCTCCTTCCTCGTTTTCTCCTTGGCATTGTTTGATGCTTTCCGGCCAATGCCATTGTCCGAAATGATGCAGTGGAGAAAGTCTCCAACCTTGCGAAAATCCAATCGAATCAGGGCACCAGGGCGATTCACACGCGGACGGATTCCATGCCAAACGGCGTTCTCAACATGAGGCTGAATGAACATAGGAGGAATAACAATCTCGTAAGTATCCAGGCGCTTGTCTACATGAATTTCAAAAGCAAACTGATGACCAAATCGGAGTCGCTCCAACTCCAGATAAGTCTCGAGCAGCTCGAGTTCGTCTTCCAGTGAGATCGAATCGACCTGAGAATAATTGAGCGATTGACGCATAAGTTGGGCAAATCTTGCCAGGTAGCGATTCGCCGCTTCTCCATCGTTTTCTGATACGTAGTTGCTGATCGACTGCAAGGAATTGAACATAAAGTGCGGGTCCATCTGCTTGGTCAGGGATTTTAGTTGCACCTTGGCCTGCTCCTTCATCAGCGCTTCGGAATGTGCCTTTTCGCTCAGCAGAAGTTGCTCCGTTTTCTTCTTGCCTTGCCGCACTTTTCTGTTTTGATATAAGATCAAAAGAGAAAGAAGCAGGAACATTGCACCACCCAGCGCTAAGGCACGGGATTGGAATTTAGCATTCGACAGCTGCTCTTTCAGCATCACTTGTTCGGCGGCATGTGCAAGGCTATCCGCCAGGTGTTCCTGTGCTAATGTATGTTTCAACGTAAGTCGCGAAAACTCCAATTGCCTTTCTTCCAGACTCAGAGAATCCAAGGCTGAATTGTGCAACTGCAAATACTCAAATGCCTTGAGCTGATTACCTTCCTTCTTGGCGCATTCATACAAAATGGCCAAAATATCTCTCCTTTGTTCGAACTCTGCTTTTGTGCCACGAATCTGTAATGCACGCTCTGCCACTTCGCTGGCCTTCTTACACTGTCCCTGCATTTTTGCGATCATGGCATCGGCAATCAAATACTCCAAGCGCACATGATCGGCAGGGTGATTTTCCAACATTGGCCTTATTGTCTCCATTGAAGTTCTTGCCAAATCTAACTGGCCACTATGTGCATAATGTTGAGCCAGATACATTACACTTAGATTAAACTTAAATTTATCGCCAAATGAATCAGAGAGATCTCTGGCAATTTTCAGTTCCGTTTCGCTCCTCTTGTCGGAAGGCTCTGCCAGGTAGTAAATATGACCCAACTGCATGTGGCCAACTATCAGATTTGCTGTATCATTGACAGCGCTGAAATGATCGATGGTTTGCTTTGTATATTTTGCGGCCATCCTGTAATCCTGCATAGATTCGTAGATATTAGCAATACGACCGTGAAAGTGTACCCGCAATTCATTTTGCTTAGTATCTTCGGTGAATTTCAAGCCTTTAAGGTAGGTTTGCATACCGCCAATGTAATTGCTTTCGTCCACCTCTATGGAACCTTTTCGAATGAGCGCTCGGGCATAGGATCTCGGATACTGCTCTCTATTGTCTTCCACAAGCGCCAGAATCTTGGCAAGTTTTTCCTTGGCCTTCTTTGTTTGTCCTGATTGGGCAAGAAAACGCAGATACTCATGCTCTAGTTGGGCAACATTGAAAGTATCCGTACTGTTGTGCAACAAGCGGCTTGAAGTGGAAAAAGCCTGATCCGCTTTGGCAAACTGCCTGGAACGCACATAAATTCTTCCCATATAAGTATGACTCCTTGCCATTTCCACAGAGTCCTTAGCCTCCGTGCTAATGGCCAGTGCCTTCTCGGTATAATGAAGTGCGCTATCGATTTTGCCTTTCATCATAAAAGCGTCCGCCGCCATTCCAAACCAATCTGCCTCCCGATGTCGTGCCAGCTTCAGTGGAAAGTATTTGCTCATCGCTCCGAGCGAATCCATGATGGTCATGGCACCCTTCAGATGCAGATTCTTCTGATGCAAGAGAAAATTTCCATGCACGATACACGAATCATTCTCTCGACGATGGCCAAACTGAATCAGTTCTTTAGAAAACAAAAGGCAGGAGTCATTCTCGCTGCTGCCCATACTTTTGATCACCTTTGTGATTGATGCTATTCGGGTGGAGTCGTTTTGCTTTGTATCTCTCCATTTACCGATTAGCTCTTGCAAATCTACTGCTGCATTGCCGCTAAAGGGGAGTAGAAATGTCAATAAAATAGCCGCTAAATATTTATTCACTGCTTTACTGAGTTAGGGTTCTATTCAATTGGGCGAAATTAACTATTTCTAAATTCCCAGTTGAGCAGTAGTCAGGTAATAAAATCAGCATTTGTTCAACAGCTGTCAGAAGAAAGATGAATGTTACCGTTTGATCAGCAGGAAACGAAGTAAAAATATTATAATTTGAAGCGAAACCTTTTTTGTACGCGGAAGCAGCAGTCCGGCTGTCCATTGCAATAGCCGCACTATACAGGAGCTCACTGCTTGGCTACTGGGGTCTGCTCCTAAATCACAGCCCCCATTAGCCAGCGATTCGCATCCTGTATAGCACGGCTATTTCCATTTCCATCCGGGCTATTTTGCACTGCCCTATAGCGCGTTTCTTTTCGGCAGCTGCTACCTATGACAGCCAATCAATCGGCAGATATCTAGTAAAGAACTAACCGAGGCTGAAGTTGAAGCCTA
>JAHDEE010000326.1 GCA_020629005.1 Chitinophagales bacterium | reverse complement strand
CAAAGCTAAAAAATGCCTATATTGATAATTCTTGTTTTGACCAAGTCGCAGCCAATCCACAACTAAAATGCAGACAAGTCAAACACTAAAGAATGAATACTTGCAACACAGCAGTTCTAACCCTAATTCTTCTTGGATTTAGCCTGAAATGTTTTGCTCAAGCCTATCTCACGGAAGTCTTACACTCAAGCGATGTATATCCGGGGGCTTTGCTGGATGTGGGAGACTTTGACGGTGATGGCGACCTTGACCATCTGCATGCCAGATCAGTTGTCCTGTTCGAGAACGGAGAAAGAACGGAAACTATCTTTTGGGATTCCTCCTATGTGCTGTCCGAAGCATTTGTCGGCGATCTGAATGCTGATGGCGCAGATGATCTGGTTGGCAGATTTGGAAACACAACATTTGGGTTTTTCAATGATGGTGATGGACACTTCAGCATCATTCTCCTATCTACAGAATACAATTTGATTTTTGGTTTGCAGGATGCTGATGACGATGGTGATCTGGATCTTCTCCTACATGTTCGAAGTGCAGGATTCGGCCTCGATGATATTGGGTTTCTGCAAAACAACGGTACCTCCGAGGCTTGGCTCTTTCAATCCTTGACGGGTCCCGATTACATTGACGATCTGAATAGTAGTATTCTGCTAGATGATGTTGACAAAGATGGGCTTGAAGAACTTGTTTTTGTATACAATGACTCTCTGAATGTCTTTCGGATTCAAGATCACACGCTGAGTCTTGAATACAGGTGGAAGACACCCGAAATCAATGGCCCAGTGGACTTGGCTATTGCAGATTTGGGCCAACCAGGTCTTTTCGATCTGGCGATTGTGCAGAATTATAACTGCATCGTCTTTGTTTGCGATACCAACACCTCTGTTCTAACGCCCATTCCGAGCCTAAACAGCTCAGTTCCCAACACACTGGATTTATGCGATCTGAACAATGATGGTCTTGATGATTTCTTCATCAGAATGGGTCAGGAGGCCAGCCTGAAACTCAGCCTAGACACCTTAATTTATGAGGAATTGCCCGTAGCATCACATCTCATCGAATCGATACCCTATGCAAATGTGCATAAGCTTGACCACGACAGTGATGGTCAACCTGATTTGGTCTTCAGCAAAGATGATCAAGAAAGAATATGGGACTTACAGGCAGAAGGTGATGAGATCTTTGATGTACCCATTTTTTCTGGTATGCTTGTAGAGGTCAGTACAATTCTCCAGGCCGATCTTAACGGAGACGGCCTTCCGGATATACTGATTCCTGATATCAAAAAGTCTACTCTGGTGGTGTTTTGGCAAAATGCTAATGGCTCCTTTCAAGCGCCAGAAGTACTTGTGGAAGCGCAAGGGGCAATTGAATTGCTGGTAAGCACAGCATCATTATCTGGTATTGGTACCAACTTATACTTTGTTGTGCAGGATCAGGGTTTGTGGCGTGCCCAAATTTCGGAAGAGGGCGAATGGCTGGATTCGGAATTCCTCCGTGAGCTTGGCGGATATAGCCAAATGCGACTGGCAGATATAAATGGCGACGAAGTAAAAGATATCTGCTTTCTTGGTGCCAATCAGTTCAATTTTCAAACTGCTTTGATCAATCAGGATGGACAAGTGAGTGATTTCAAAATCCATACCATCGGCCTCACCGACAATGATGGACAAATTGAGGCAATGGACCATAGCTTCATCGATTGGGACTCAGATGGGGATGCCGATTATGTGTTTCTGAAACGTCAGTATGAACAACGTTCTCTCCAGCTGGTCATCAACCAGGATGATTTTTCAGCTCCGGAGCCTTTGACCATTCAGGAGTTTGGTGAGTTTTCAGGTGAAATTGCAGCATTGGATTTTGCAAAAGCAAACCCGCTTGATGATAACTGGTACTGTCTTATCCTGCTTGATGATCAGCTAAAGATTTACAAATTAGTGCAGGAGAACCTACAGCTGCTTTATGAACTGCAATTGCAATCTTCTTCTCCAATCAAACCCCGCTTTGTCAGAGATTTCAATCAAGATGGGAACATGGATGTACTCCTGCATAACCGCCTATTGCTTTCGAATATGGATGCTAATGACTACTATCCTATAGACCTCAACATTGCAGAAAGTCTATCGATTCTTCAAGCAATGCCAGCCACCGACCCTGATCAGCAAAACCAATTAATAGCTTGTGGGACCATCGGACACTTGTACTTATACGGTATCGAACTGGGCACAGCCCTGGTCAGAAGCCAAATAGAAAGCTCATTCTGCATCTATCCAAACCCGGCCTGTTCTGTGCTTAATATTGATTGGGCTTCCGAGCAGGCAGTCAAAGCTGTAAGAATTTATAACAGTTCCTCTTCGCTGGTATATGAGTCTGGCTACTTGCCGGGAAAGCAGCTGAGCGTTCCGGTCGATCACCTGCCCGCTGGCTTATATCATTGCGAGCTTAAGACCTTGCATTCGAGCTATTTCCAAAAGTTTATGCTTTTGCGCTAAGCGCATTTGTCCCGTAAGCCTTAACAATAGATAATGAAAACCATCACTACTCTTTTATTCATGCTGCTCTGTATCACTGTAAAACTATGCGCACAGGATACACTCTTTACCTATTTTAGTAAGTTGTATGCTGATCCTCCAAATGGTCTAAGGGCGGCGGCGGCCTTGAGTCAGGCAAATGGAAACACAGTCTTTTGTTCGAGGCTGATAAGTGATGGATTTGGAGAAGCCCTAATATTGACGACAGTAGATCGAGCAGGAGAAGTAGTCAAGGTGCAAAAAGTTGCGGAAACAGCTGACAAAATGATAAAGCTCTTTCCTGCCACTTGCATGATTCAGGATCCGGAAGGAGATATACTGATTGTCTATTCCGTATACACCTTAACAGAAAGTGGATTGCGCGTTATCAAACTGAAATCGGATGGAGCGATTATCGATTGGCAGTACGAATACGAATTTGAAGATCCGGCTACTGGAGCAGCCATCACCAAAACAGCTGACGGTTCATATCTGGTGGTGGGTTACGAGCAACTGCAGTTAGAAGTTCCCAACATAATGGTGATTAAAATCAGTGCTACAGGGCAGCATCAATGGGTACGAAAGTATTTCTACAATGAGCTTACTACAAATGAATCGGTCAATTGTGGAAGTATGGCTATGGCAGTAGTCCAATTGGATACTGGTGGTTTCTTGGTTTCTGGTGGAATCGGTTTGGGTTATGATTGTGAGCAACAGCGACGATCTGTGGTGCTGGTTATGGCGGAAAATGGCGATCTGCTAGGTACCGCAAAGTTGTACGCCGGCACCAATCAGCATCCATCAACCATTCATAAAACATCAGACAATCGGATGCTGGTTGCAACCAATATATCAACCGGTTTGTATGGCAGCATTTTTTACCTGCAGGAGCTAAACGCTCAAGGGCAGGAAGTTGCAGTGGTCAGCTATCAAAGTGATAACATAAAGCGGCTCAGCTCACCCATACTTTCGCATGAGCAGGGATTCATCTGCATCGTCGTAGTTGGACCTTTTAATACACCCACCATCCTGAAACTAGGTGAAACACTCGAAGTTGAATCCTTGCAAGAGATTAACGGCAATGTTTTTTCTTCGATGGATGTAGCTGATTTAGCAAAAAGCGAAGACCATGGATACGTTCTCTGTGGAGATAACTCCGCGTTGGCGCCAAGTGAAAATTATTTTAGTTGGTTAGCGAAGTTTGACAGTCTAGGTCACACATGTGGCAATTGGAATCAGCCTTGCGATAGCACCATCGTCAACACTTCTTTAGCGTCAATTTCGAGCCCTTTTCAGGACGAATTGGCGCTTCATTTTCACCCCAACCCTGCTGCAGAAAGGCTGATGCTAACTTATAAATTGCCATTGAATATGCCTAAGGCAACAATTTACCTATATGATCTCATCGGACGCGAAGTCAGCGCAAGCCAACTGTTGTGCGAAGAAGGAGGCCTTACCCTGGATGTCTCTCACCTGCCGCCAGGCCCATATATCTACACCCTGCAATCGAATCTTGGAACAGCTAAAAGAGGCAAAATCCTAATCGCTAAGTAAATATATCCCGATCCCTGCCGGGCCATCTATTGATGCTGGCAACCGCTTCGGCAGGGTAATTTTCATTGCTGGTGATCGCAAAGGCTTGCAGTGGATCAAGCTCATTCTGCTTTTTCCTGGGCACCATATTTGCACATCGATATGCTTAATTGGACTAGTGGCTTGTATTTGCTAAAGATCAACTCAGGTTCAGACATGCTGTTTGAGAAAGTAGTCAAGTTCTGAGGAGCTTCGAGATAGTGCGTGCCACCTAGTGATTCCAGGCTTACCTCAGCCCCAAATTAGGCCAATCCATTAGAGCACTACAATCCGCTTTACAAGCACTGATTCATCGCCATAGCATTGTAGAATATATGAACCAGAAGCCAAGTCAACCACAGGAAGGGTATTAATACCAAACTGCAATACATTTTCAAGCAGCAATTGACCATCTAGGGAATAGAGTCGAAAATGTTGATAGTCCTTAGAAGTGTTTTCAATAGAGATTCTAGACTTGCCAGGATTCGGATAAACACGAATAGTCGCTGCATTTGAAACTGTTCTGATCACCTCCTGATTGGTGGTGATATCCACACAGGCCAGGTTGGAGACAACTATTTCACCAGTGTTTTTTGATGCACCAATTCGGAAGCAATCTGAGCTTAGTTCTGGTGACCAATCAAAGCTAAAGGACGTAGTGTCTGGCGAAACAGTCGCGAGAGTTTCGTTACCATTTTCAAAATAGACGATATAGCTGGCAAGCTGCTCGTCATCCCAGCCGATGTATTCCGTCCATTCAAGTGACACGGTGCTGTCTACAACAGCGGTGATTGGCTTGAGAAAAATAGTACTATGACTATTCAATCCGTAAGGCGCTATGTTTCCACAACTATCTATCGTGGCAATCGTGTAGGACTGCGCGCCAATAGCTGGTGCGGCATCGCTATCAGTGAAAAGAAACGTAGAAGGAGGGACAAAGCCAGGGCTTTCGTAGCCTATTACTGCAATCGGTGCGGTACCAAGGGCGACTCTATAAACAATAAACTCATGAATCTTCGCTTGTCCCTGCTCGGCCTGCCAGGAGATGAATACTTCACTGTCATTCAACACAGACACAAAATCCAGGTCCGGTGTTGTGGGTGGATCTGTACATACAATTTCGGACGATGCCTGAAATTCCCCACATGTCGACTCAATATAATAGCAACGTGAATCACCAGAAAACATCCCATCAGAGTAGGATCGCACAGTGGCAGGCCAAGCTGTATTGGACTGATCGATGCTCGCAAGAAGGCTAA
>JAHDEE010000325.1 GCA_020629005.1 Chitinophagales bacterium | reverse complement strand
TTAAGAGGTAGTTTCAGCTTTCTGTGAGCAGGTTCAAGGTCTTCCCGCGAATGCTTAAAAACCAGGAAGCAATTTCTGTCTTGAGCAGCCTCGGTCTGTAAACTGTGAAAGCCGTAACGGTGCAGATAAGCGTGCAAAGCCCATTGCTCATACATGTTGCTATGAATACCAAGAACCTGCTTTTGAGGAAGATAAGCTACAATTTGGTGCACATCCGAAAGCTGATCACGGTTGCGGTTGACTTCACCAATTTGGGATGCGCATAAAAACAGGCTTATCGCTAAAAGTACTAGACCTGTCAAAAAACCATCGAGCATCATCGCCCCGCTGGTATTGCCTTTTTCGTTTTGTATAAAACGAATCTCAGCGTCAGCTGCGTCAATGAAAATTGACTTGCCATTGGCACAGCGAAGGTAATACAAAAAGTTTTTGGGATTGATGGATACTGAGTGAGAGAGCGGAAGGGGCAAGCATGCTCTTTACGCGGTGGAGCGGCGGTGCAAAATAGCCCCGGGCAAAGCGGTATGAGGTGCCTGAGCAGCGTGGGGAGTGCATGGCCAATGGCGGCTCGTAGCCTGCGGAGAGACGGCAGTGGCCATGCACGAGCAGCTGCACAGGTGCCGAATAATAGCGGAGCACGGGACTGCAGTTTACGCGAAGGAATACGATTTGCTCCTAATCAATAATGACAATATGATGACCTTTCGAGTTTGCTATATAGCACTCGAAAGGCACATCACTTTTTGTACAGTTTGCCAGGCTTTCGGCTAAAGCGAAATTGCTCAGTGCTATTGAGCAGTGTAACGAAGGTAAATGGGTTGATTGACTATTGTACTTCCCTCCATGAATCCACCGAGTGTTTGCAGCTCATCGACAGTACCACAGAAATTCCACTCTTCTTCCTGAAGAAATTCTACGCAAATATTCTCTTCCAACCAATTCACATCTCCATTGGGATCGATGACCTTCCAGATGGCTCCCCGAAGGGCCAGGTTTTCTTCGTCTCCAACGGCAAAGAACTGAATGTCACCATCTTCCGTCCCAGCAAGTGTAAATACATAGTCCTCGCCAGTCTTTACATAAGTCATGGCAATGGTTGTATCCGGGTCTTCAAAATGAGCAGTGCTTTCAGACAACAAGTGGAGGTTTCCGGATAGCGGTCCGCCTGTGGCTTCTGTCCGCAAATCTTCATCGTCGGCAAATGCAGCTCCATCAATGGAGACCGGAAGCGCGTTTTGGATTGTCCAGGCTGAAGGAACTTCTGTGTCGTCAACAAAGTCCGCAGCCATGATCACGGGGTAGGAAATATCGTCGTCATCGCTACATGAAAAAAAGGCTGTAGCGAGCAGCAAGAGAAATAGGGTAAATTTAACAAAGTTCATAGTGTGGATAATTTGATTAATTCAATTAAAGAGTAGCGCAAACATAGGCAAATACCGGTGCAGGCACAAGTGCGGTTGCCCCAAAGTTGGAGCAGCCAGATGGCTCCATTAATGTGCCAACAGACTGCCTCTCAGGTTGAAAAAATCAATGCTGTCGCTAAATAAGCTATTATCTCTACTCGTATTTCTTTAGGATATTTATTGCATTTTGATTGGAGGGATCAAGCTCAACGGACTTTTTATAATTTGCAATCGCTTTTTCTGTCTGCCCATCTTTCAAATAGGCCTCTCCCAGGCTGTCATAGACATTGCCAGACTCTGGATGCTCCCGCACATTGAGCTCAAAAATGCGAATAGCTTCGGCGAGTTTGTCTTTGGCCATGAGCTTGTAGCCAAGCCCATTGAGCTCATCTTCGACTACCTGATATTCGTCTCCACTTTTCTCCGCTTCAAAAAAACTTAGACCTTGTTCAATGCCTTGCTTCTCAATGATCTTGAGCATAGCAAATGCGATGGAGCGCTTTGATGCACCTTGGCCTTGCAAACGGCCAAGAATATCAAAACTCAGCTTTTGCATCCAGTCACCACCGCTGGTGCTCAAGAGTACAACGCCGATGTTCTTTTTGGGGATAAACATATACTCACAACCAAAACCATCTGCATCTCCACCATGTCCATATAGAGAAGCATCACCATCGTCTTGCATGATAAGTCCATAACCATAAAGCATATTGTCTCCCATTGTCGTAGCTGAGGGAGCTTCTGTTAGAAACAGGGGACTTTCTTTATCATCTCGACTGTAAGCGCGCATTTGAGCATGCAGCAATTTGGTCAGATCCTCGATCGAAGAGTATACGGCACTTCCCGGAGTGGCCATTCCCATGTCTGAAGGCCTGGTCTCTTCCATTCGATTGCTGGGCTTGTAAGGTGTCAGCAAGTTCGCCTTTTGCAAATCATTAAGGTGAACAGTAGTATTGCTCAAATTGTATGGCTCTGCTACATATTCCTCCAACAACTGCTCGTAAGATCTTTTTGCAACAGTCTCGCAGATAAGTCCTACAATAGCGTACCCGGAATTGCTGTATTGCCAATCATTGTCTGGCTCGTAGCTCAACTTCAGATTGTTGAGGTCCTCCACCAACTCTTCCTTTGAGTAGCCTTTTGTCCAGTGCTCCCCATCGATGCGTTCCCGATAGACTTTACAGGCGGTATTGTCTACGCCTGCACTATGACGGAGTAGTGATTTCAGTTTCACATTTTGCAGTGTCTCAAGCGCCTGAGGCTCAAGTAAGTCTGACAGATAGTGAGCAATCGACTGTTCTGGATCGAGTTTTCCTTCTTGCATCAGGTTTCTAACAATGATTCCCGTAAGGGGTTTGGATTGCGAAGCGATCTGAAAGATTGAGTGCTGATCAACCAGTCTTTTGCTGTCCCTTCTGCTTTTGCCAAATCCGTCCAAAAAGTAGAGTTTTCCTTGCTTCACAACACCCACTGCTAGTCCCGGGATATTGTGATCTTGCATTGCTTTTGTGACCTCAGATCTTATCCATTTCTTATCGCTGCTTTGCATGTTCCTGGATTTGCAGCCAAATAGTACTGCGCCCAGGAAGATCAAGATGAGGATTTGTTTGATTTTCATAATTCAGGTATTTAGGATTAAACAATTGGGGTCTCATTGATATTCAGTAGGCATGATTTAGGATTCCAGTATAGAGATTTCGGAATCAAAAAACTGCTCCTGAAAGCGGGTTTTTTCTCTTATTTCTGCTTTGTTTGGTCGGTGGTCAGGGCTGCAAACTACCAGCTTATTTTCTACGTCATTGTATCTTCGAATTACCGCCTTGACAATTCCGCTAAACTGATCAAGGGGCTGCTGCTTGTCGAGCACATATGCATCGAGCTCAGCACCATCTGCTGTCATTGTGTTGGGCACAAAACCGTAGTTCAGCTCATATAGCAAATCATGTTTAGGATGTTTACTGCCAAGTTTTCGGTCAATCCTAATAGTCACTTCCTTTCCGAGATAATTCAGCTCTTCTTTCGTTTTTGCTTCTAATAATTCAATGCGATTATTGAAGGGATCAAAGAGAGAAAAGCGATTGAAGAGCGGCAAAGATTTGTCCTCCCGGATTTTCACATCATGAGTTTGCAGATAGCGTTTCACTTGGTCTAGTCTTTGAACTTCGAAGGCAGGATGCCGCTTGGACTTGTTTTCCACATCTTCGGCCCCAATATGCAATTCGATGTCGGCGATACGTAGCCAAAAGCCTCCATTTTTTTTCAAAAACTCCGGCTTTTCAATTTGCTGTAGCCCCAGCAGCTTGCAGTAAAACATTTTTGCAGTCTCTTCCTGGTTTCTTGGAATGCAAATCTGAATATGGTTGATTCTCTTGAAGTCGATTATCATTTCCTTGGTTTGTCCGCTCTTAGAATACTCGAACAGCCAGGTGGGAGCTCAGGATTTTATTGCTAGTGCTAAGCAAACGAAGTCCGCCCATACAAGGTAAGAAATTGCCTTCAAAGGAGCAATTGCCCAAGTCTATTCAGCTGATAGAGGAATTCGATCACTTGTTTACCTTTTTCAATAAAAGCGTTTTATAGATGTAGGCTCCTTGACTACAACAACGCTTGGTTGTGGCTCAACAGCCCGACTTTCATTTCCCTCCGCAAAAGCATCAATAGCAATTTTGAGATCACCTGAGAGATCCATTGAATATTTCATCTCCGGCACTGCTGGATAAGCAGGAACTGATTTACTGGACTCAGTATAGGTAAAAATTATTTGATATGATCTACAGACTTACCCTTTTGATTTGGCTACTCCCCATCAACATTGTTTTCGCTCAGGAAGTAGACACTACCTTCACCTTCTTTAGTCGTGTGTATTTGGAGGACAGCATCAATATTGTTTCAAACTCGGCAATTTCGGTTGAAGACGGGTACCTGATTTCAGGAATCTATAATTCACCGAATGTGCAGCAGACTGTGTATCTCCGAAAACTGAACTGCATGGGCGAAACTCAGTGGCTCAAGATACTGGACGACACACCAACATTCAAGCAGTTTCTTCCTGGAAAGTCTCATATTGAATCATCTACTGGAGACTTCGTGTTGGCATTTTCCAGGACCAACTCTCAGAATGAAGCAAACAGTTCGGATATAGCAATTATCAAACATGACAAGGATGGGGAGATAAAGTGGGCACGTGATCATGGCTATCCCAACATAAGAGAAGCAGCAGTTTGTGTTACAGAGTCGACGGACAGTTCCGGCTATGTGGTTGCGGGTTTTCGAGAGCAGCTGGCCGCTCAGCCATCACAGTTGAAGCAGCTATATCTTTTGAAAATCGCACAGGATGGAACAACCCTTTGGACGAGGCAACACTTGCACAGTCTTGACACGCATTTGGAGGTTCGAACTTTTGAGTCCTCAATGGATGGGGGATTCATTGCTGCAGGGACGATTGCTGGGAAGCAAAAATCTCAGCCCTTCGTTATGAAACTGAACACTGCTGGTGGAAAGATTTGGTTCCAGGAAGTTGGCCAGGAGGAATTTGAGACCTACTGCTTTGCACAGGAAACGCCCGATTCGAATATCGCAGTAATATCTGGCAGCAGTATAAACGGATTGGCTCAAGCCGTCGGCACCAAACTAGATGCACTTGGGAACACGGTCGAATCAGCTATAATCGCAGCACAACCTTGTAACAGGTTCTCTTTGTTCGAAAACAATGGAAATGGATTCATTGCGACTGGATATGACACGGAATCATCGCCCACGACGCCCTACCTGGTTATGCTGGATCAGAGCTTTAGCCCTATCTGGATGAAGTCTCATTCCTGGAGTGATCACAAAGATGTAGCGCTGGTGGATGTTGATAAAACCGTTGATGATGGTTTTCTACTGTGTGGAAGATCTGGACCACAGGAAAAGCCTCAATTCAGCTGGATATCCAAAGTAGACAGTCTGGGAAATACCTGTAGCAACC
>JAHDEE010000324.1 GCA_020629005.1 Chitinophagales bacterium | reverse complement strand
AAATCATTTCCAGCGGTGTCAAAATCGGACAGTTATTGATTCCCTATCCCTAAGGTCGGAGCCAGCATGCACAGGCAGTCACTGGCGCATGCAGGCAGCTACTACCACTGCGCCCGAGGCTATTTTGCACTGTCAGCCCACCGCGCCCAAACTGGAGTGCCGGTTGTAGAAGCAGTCAAAAGAAACATCAGAAGCGGCAATTTTTGACTGTCCGCTACCGCATGAGGGATAGGAGCGGTATGAGCCGCCGGGCAGGCCGACTGAGGCATGCCTGATGGGGGCTCGGAGCCTGCGGAGAGACCACAGCAGGCATAAGCCGAAGCGGCCTGCACAAGGGGAATAATAGCGGATAGCCCGACCCGCAGCAGCTACAGGACGAGACGAGGAGCGAAGCGAAGAAGTCGAGTTCTGAAGCTGCGAAGGGGCATGCCCAAATTTAGATTTTGGTAATTCTATACAATCGGCAAGCAAGTCAGTGATTCATAAAAAGAGGCCTGCTGATCCCCACTGTGGGAGATCAGCAGGCCATAAGACATCGTTCCATTTACCGCAGGAATAGTCGTTTGGTTTCGGTGAACTGTGCGCCGCTGAGCCGTAGCAGGTAGATGCCTTTTGGTAGCTGAGATAAATTAAGCTCCAGCTTCTGCGCGGAATCAGTATGGAGATCCTGCGCTAAAACCAGCTGCCCATTTGCATTGTAGAGTTGCAGGCTTAGCGGCTCTTTGGCAAGGTGGCTCAATTGGATGATGCCTTCGGTTGGATTGGGATAAATGGTCCATTCTATACTTGCATTCCCTTGTTTTCTGTGATCGTCGTAGCTCGGTTCAGTTGTGAATGTATCGAGCAAATTGCAGTTCAGGTCTACAAAGAGGGTCTTTGTGGTGGACTCACAAAAGCCTGCCGTATTGCAGGCTGTGAAGATCACTGTCTCCTGACCCAGGAATCCCGGCAGTGGAGTAACTTGCACACAGGGCGTCCCCGCTAGTAGGGTTACCGTGCTGCCAAAAGTGGTACTCACGGACGTGAGTGTATAGTCGCTTTGACAAAACTCAGGACAGAAGATGTAGGATTGCATTGGCCCGGTACAATGGATCAGACCGTCGTCAATCGCGCAAAGAGAGGGGCAATCGAAGGCATCGAAGTAGACTCCGGGACCGTAGTTGCATAGCGTGACTGCGTCCAATGCTACCACATACTTCGAGGGGGCTTCTACAGTCCAGCAGACTGTCTGGCCACTGCTAGACATGACCAGATTTCCCTGATAGTCCGTATCCAATATGTACTGACCCGATCCGCCGGTGGCGTAGGCGCAGATTTCCATGTAGCCGCCGGGAACACAGGTAGGATCCGCAACTGGAGTGAGCGTGACATAACCTAGATCTGTGATGCTTGTGCAGTTGTCTGTAAGGTCAAAACATCCTGGTCCGGCCAATAGCTCGCTAATAGTGCTGGCAAAGAAATTTGGTGGATCATTAAGCAGATAAGACAGGCCATAGACACAATCGCCATCATCTATATAGGAGGCGTCCACAGCGTATGATTGAGAAAATATAGTCGTGACAATATCATCGCCAGAAGCGATGAAGGCGGCATAAGCATATCCTGCCGAAGTATTATGTCCAGAAACCTGAAGATTGAAACCTCCGCTGTCTTGGCAAATGATTGTGGACTGATTTGTGACATCGCCCGCCTCGGCTTCACAGGGCAGAGGACAGGCGCCAGGTTGCCAAGAGAGTCCTTCGCATTCTGCAAAGCAGGCGTTATCGTATGTGAGCCCATTTTCCGCACAGACAGGATCGTATTGGATGGGGCAGATACAGGAAGCACATTGACTGCTATCCCAAATAGTTTCAACGAAAGCTGCTTGTTGTAAAATAGTGTTACAAGCGGTGAAGCCTGGATTTCCTCCTTGGTTGCAAACTGGTAAACCGTTGTCGAGTTTGTAGATTCTGCTAAAGTAATTATTGCATTCTGCTCCTACTCGATGTACAAAGTAAGCGCCCTGGTAACTTAGTAAATTTAAGGAGCTGACACATTGATTGCATAAGCTCGAATTGCTGATCAGGTTCTGCATCCAAGCAGGCAATTCATAGATGGGAGGGTTGCATGGACCTGGTGTCCAGCTTACACCAGCTTCTTCAGCGTAGCAGGCAGTTTCGTAAGTTATACCATCGCTGCCGCAAACATTTCCGAAGGTTTCGCAGGGCGGTGCGCAGTCTTCTGGAATAGTAAGTTCGATCGTGTCTTCGCAGTCTTCAGGGCCAGTCACTATGAGCACATAGGCTCCAGCAGCGAGTCCATCCCAGACAGCGATATCATTGGTTGAATCTATGTAGATCGGACCGTTTATCTTCTTAAGTATATACAGGTGGGTCGTTCCAACATCGCTAACATAAACTTTCACGACTCCATCGGAGGCGCCACAGCTTGTAGGGGAGACATCAAAGGAAGTGCCGCAGCTTGGTGCGGGTAAAGCGGATAGACTGCTACAATTGCCGAGTAGAGCAAGGCAACATATCAAAAGGCAATTGACTAGCAACTTGTGCTTGGGGTAGTGCGATTTCATAATGTAGGTTTTGGTTTTGACTAGCACTAAGTTAGAGCAAGGCGCTATAAAGCGCACTACTACATAATTACTACGGTCATATTCTTTGCCGCCTGAAATTCTTAACTTGATAGATATATGGAAGAGGGAATCAAAGGGCGGGATAGGCAGGAATTATTCGCTTTGGCAATCAGAAGTGTTTACGATCCGGTCAAGTATAAGCAGTACAAGGCCGAGCTGGAAGAGTTACGCACAAAGCTGAAAGATAAGAGGGATAAGGCACGTCTGCGTGCTCTTGATGCACGGAAGTTATTTGCTCATGCTCGCTATGAGGAGTTTTTGGAGGAGGCCAGAAAGCTGATCAATATTTTGAAGGCCTATAAGGCGGATAGCTACCTTGGGCATATGTATCTGCTATCAGGAATTTGCTACAATATCTATGGTGATTTTCGTAAAGCAGTAGAGTTTGAGTTACTGGCAGAAAAAATCTTCCGGGCAGAAGCAGATCAAAGTGCATTGATCATGACCCGGCTTAGTCAGGCCAATGTGATTCGGGATCGTGGCTTGCTGATGCAGGCCCTGGATTTGTATCTCGTTTGTGCAGCTGAATGTGATCCCGAACAGGAGTTTTCAACCTACGTTATGACACAATTTGAGTTGATGCACATTTACCATGAAGTGCGTCAGTACGATCATGCACAGCAATGTTTGCAAAACATAGCTGCACAACTTGCAGACCCTCGTATGCGACTTCCTTTTGCCCTGAATTACCATCATCGTCATGCTGAGCTACTGCTTAAACGAGAGAAGCCTGGAGAGGCGCTGCAAGCACTTGCTGAATTGGATCTTGTTCGGGGTGATTTTAAGAACGATTATCTGCAAGTTGGTATAGAACAGAATGCCGGGATTGCACACAATCTGTTGGGCAATTTTGACAAGACCATTGCCCATTTTGAAGAGGCTGCCGCTTGCGCTGAGCGAGTTAATGCACTTCCCAACATCGGAAAAATCTACAACAGCTTGGCAGAGGCCTACATAAACAATGGTAAGACGGAGCAGGCAGTTAGAGCTCTGGCCAAGGCACAAAAAGCAGCTGAAGACTGTCAATCAAAAACCGTTTTGGCCAATGTTTTTCGGATACGGGAGCTGCTGGCCAATCAAAATGGGGATACCGTTGCGGCTTATGATGCATTTAAAAAGCAGCATCAGTTGGAAAAGGAAATTTACGAGCAGGACTTCAAGATGAAAATTGAGGCGCTGAACAGTCTTTCGGAGCTGAAGCATACAACACGTTCTTTGGAAGAGACTATCAGCGAATTAAACATCAAGCGGCAGGAGCTGCAGTCGGCCAGCATTTTTCTGGAAAAGAAAGACAACCTAATAGAACGACTGGACCAGTTCATTCTGTCGCTCAAGGCAGAGCAGCAGGAGAGGGGTGTAACCTTGGATATGCTTCATAAGAAAATTCAGGAGGCCAAGCAATTGGACTTTCAACAGGAGCAACTGAAGATAACCTTGGATGATCAGAGTCATCGATTTATCATCGAGCTGAGAACCAAATTTCCTAAGATTACGCTGACCGAAGCCAGAATCTGCTACATGATTACCCGCGGCCTCAGCTCCAAAGAAATTGCCGACATACTGATTTGCAGTCTGAAAAACGTGGAACAGCATCGCTATAGAGCCAGGAAGAAGCTTGCAATTCCAAAGGGGCAGAGTTTCTCTGGATTTTTGATGGATGCGCTAGCTTCGTGACAGGGAGTGCTCCAGTGACGATGTCGAGCTAAGTGGCTAGTTGTTACTAGCTGGCCATGTGGCGAGCCCGGTCAGTGGAATGATGACACAGACTCAGCTGCTGTCGGTCATTGGTTTTCACTCTGGAGCCTGGCCGAAGTTCCCGGCAGCAGCAAAACCAGAACCTTGCCTGCAAGCTTAGGAATCTTACTCTAGTCGATCTTAAATTGCATTTCAATCGAGGTGTCTGGGAACCTTTCATTGCTGCTATCCAAGTCCGAAATCTTCATGCGGGTTCTTCATTTTGAAACACCTGGAGAAGGTTATCTCTACCTTGGTCGGCAAAGACTGGGGAGCAGTAATAGATCACTCTAAGGGATAGGGAATCAATAACTGTCCGATTTTGACGCCGCTGGAAATGATTTAGACGAGGCCTTTTTTGACAGCATCCTGGTTGGCTGGTGGAGAAAAATATTTGGAGCGACATATGATCGCACGTGGTAGCTGCAGTCCCGTGCTCCGCTTGTATCCGGCAGCCCACCAGCTGTTCCTGCTTGGCCCCTGCTGTCTCCTCCTAAGGTCGGAGCCAGCATTGGCCAGCAGTCACCACGCTGGCTGGCTACCGTATACCACTTCGCCCGGGGCTATTTTGCCAAGTCTCTCCATCGCGCCAGCATGCAATACTTTCTATTACTTATCTATTCAAGGCAAGGCGCGAAACAGCTCGCGAACGCTAGCTGTTGAACCCGACCAAAACTTGTCCACACCACAACATTAAGTGCAGATATAACGATTTGCGAAAACTTCCTTCTAAAGGAGTCTTCCCTTGCAGCACAAAAAACCATAAATTAGAGCATGTTGCGGGCTATTATATCTTGGTGTTGTTTATGCCTCCTGCTAATTGCAGCAATTGGATGCAAGAAGGAGACTGTTGTGGTGGATAACAACACCGCACCTTACTACAATCAGATTCCGGACCTGCTTCTGGAAAACTACGTAAACAGGTTGTTTATTGACTTGATTGGCAGGGAACCCCTGGATCCGGAAATGCAAAGCGAAACTGCAGCTTTGCGAGAAACAAATGCGAGCCAGGAGAGT
>JAHDEE010000323.1 GCA_020629005.1 Chitinophagales bacterium | reverse complement strand
ACTGTGGGATTTAGGTTTCTTAGCTGAAAGCTCTTCGCGAGACAATCTTTCTCCCAGTTCTCTTATTCTTTTTTGCTCTTTGCTCTTTGCTCTTTGCACCTTGCTCTGTCTTCAGTCTTTTGTCTTCACAAAAATAACCTAGGCCCAAATATAAGTACCCCAATCGCAGCCGCACCCATAGCCACCCAGAGAACGGCACCTGCAGCGGCATCTTTGACCTTGCCGGCTTCTACATGAAAATCGGGCTGCACGTGGTCGGTGAGGATTTCGATGGAGGTGTTGAAGGTCTCGGCCATGTGTACGATGGAGATCATAGCGATGAGCAGGCACCACTCCCAGATTTCCACCCGATAAAAAAGTCCTGCGGCGATCACGAGAAATGTGGCGACAAGGTGTACCTTGGCATTGAACTCGGTTCGGATGGTGTTGTAAATGCCCTTGAATGCGTAGTAGAATCGTTTCATATGCTTAAACTTGTGCCCGGCAATCTTGCCGCTGCCTGCTTGTGAATTTTAATCCAATGAAGGTGCCAAAGATGCTTGCTAATATTGATTATCATGGTCAGCGCTATCAGATTAATCTGAATCGTCCAATAGATATTTCTATACCGCTGCAAGATAAGGGGCAGCAAGTAAAAGCATGGTACGCGCCGGAATTTGCTATTGAGCCTGTCGTTGCAGATGGCTTTATTGGTGACATCGCGCAGGGTGGTTCGATCAATTTCAAGAACCTGATCATCAATCCACATGGGAATGGAACGCATACGGAATGTGTCGCCCATATCAGTGATCTCGACTGGTCGATCAATGATTGTCTGAAGCGGTTTTTCTTCCTGGCCAAACTGGTGAGTATTCGTCCCGAGAAGCAGACTAATGGAGACAAACTGGTAACAGCCCAGCAACTTATGTCCTGCATCGGTAAGGGAGAAGCAGAGGCCTTGGTTCTTCGTACCAAACCCAATGACCCACGCAAGCAGCAGCGCGACTACTCCGGCAAAAACCCGGCTTACCTGGATCATAAAGGAGTGCTACATCTGGTCAAATGCGGGATAGAGCATCTACTGCTGGATTTGCCCTCGGTAGATCGCGAAGAGGATGGAGCTAAGTTTCTGGCGCATAAAGCCTTTTGGAATTACCCAAAAAATACACGCATGCAGGCCACCATAACCGAGATGATTTACGTACCTTCTGAGGTAAAGGATGGACTGTATTTTGTGGATCTGAACATTATCAGTCTGGTATCGGATGCTAGCCCGAGCAAGCCGGTTTTATACAAAATCGAAGCGCAAGAAGGGCAAATCAAAATCAAAGGATAAGCAAAGTTACCCCTATGAAATCTATCACCACACTAATAACACTTTTACTGACCAGCTCCCTGATAGCGCAGGAGATACAGAACCTCATTTGCTACAAGCTGGAAGATTGGGAAGCCGTTGTTCCGGCTGAAGTAGATACTTCCCGTGAGGTGCTCTTTGGAGCGTATCTGGGAGAACTGGCAGATTCGCTGATTGAAGAGGCTGACGAAGCTTATATCGAAGGCCTGGTCGTGGAGGAGCGCTTTGAACATACGGAAGACCATCTGTTGCCCGACATCAATGAGGAGGCTGATCTTTCTGTGCTCGGCACTCAGCTTGTTAATCCTTCTGCGGTCCTGGGTTTCTATCGCCATCGGGACTGTGCGCCAGCCTGGTTTTCTGAATCATCGCTACTGGAGCAGGGCGGCCAAATGCTAAAGCTGATCTCGGCAGCCAATGAAGATGGCTTACAAACAGAAGACTATCATTACGAGACCTTAAATAAAACGCACAAGAAGATCACCGCCGAATATGAACTCATGGGACTGTACAATCCCAATTTGGTTTCAGCATTTGACATACTGATGACCGATGCCGTGCTACAGTACGGCGAGCACATGCGTGTAGGAAAAGTAGATCCGAAATCTACTGGCAAAATGTACGAGATAGAGCGTGAGGAAGTGCTGGTATTGGATACACTGCATCACCTGTTGGAAGAAGACAATTTGTCTGGCTTCATCAAAGATATTCAACCGATTCATCCTCAATATAAATTGCTCAAAGAGGCGCTGAAGGATTTCCGTGCGCAGATGGATGAGAAGCAGATACAAAACATCCCTCCCGGCAAGGCTATGAAGCTCGGCCAGGAAGGTGAGCGAATTGCCATGCTGCGAAATCGACTGGCAGGCGAGGATACGCTGAAGCTGCCAAATCAGATTGTAACCGACACCATCTACTATGTCCTCAATGCCGATTCTACAATTTACGAGAGTCTAACCATTCCCACAGACAGTTTCACAATCAAGGTAGATAGCCTTTACAATCCGGCTTTGTTCGATTCTACGCTGTACAATCTGGTAGTAGAATTTCAAGCAGCTAACGCCCTTGAAACTGATGGCGTTGTGGGCAATGGAACACTGGGAGTACTCAACATCGGTCCCGATGATCAACTGCGTCAGATCCTGATCAACCTGGAGCGCTGGAGATGGTTGCCACGTGAGATGGGCGATCGCTACCTGCTGGTCAATGTTGCCGGTTTTGAGCTACGGGTGATGGATGAGGATACTGTATCCTTGACCAAAAGAGTCTGTGTGGGGAGGACCTATACACCAACCCCGATCTTTTCGGACAGGCTTCGTTACATAGAATTCAATCCCACCTGGACCGTTCCCTACAGCATTTCAAGTCGGGAGCTGCTACCAAAAATTAAGGCTGATCCGGGCTACCTGAGTCGCAACAACATGGATCTACTCTCCGGCGGCAAGAAGGTCAACCCCTATTCCGTAGACTGGTCCGGCATTAGCCGACGCAGTTTTCCCTACGTTATTCGCCAGCGTCCCGGCTCCGATAATGCGCTGGGTGTGATGAAGTTTATGTTCCCGAATCGCTACAATGTATACGTGCACGATACCCAATCCAAAAAGCTATTTGCCAAGGAAAGCCGCGCCTTCAGTCATGGCTGTGTGCGACTTGAAAAGCCACGCGAACTAGCAGAGTTTCTACTGGACGGTACCAAATTCGATAGCGACAAAATTGGTCAAATTCTCAAGCGCGGGAAGAAGAAGCGTGTGGACCTGGATGCCCCACTGCCGATCCTGATGGCCTATTTCACGGTTTGGGTTCAGGAAGATGGCAGACTGCAATTTTATCCAGATGTGTACAAGCGAGATGCTGCATTGGAAGCGGTTTTCTTTGCAGAAGAATAAAACGAAGATGATTTGGAGCGAAGCCTAATCCGGTCGTGGAAATGGGCTCCCTGCTGTCCGCTGCAATGTGCCAGGCAGCTGCGCGCTTCGTGTATCCACTGGCACGGTCTGCTCCTAAGGTCGCAGCCCCTGCCAGTGGCACACTCAGTCGCACCTCTGCCCGCCCCATTTCCGCTACCATCAGGGCTATTTTGCCCCTACTCCCCTCGTGGCAGCAGTGGAATTGGCTCAAAGAATGTATACACAAGACAGCTACATCTGAAACTCAATGCCTACATCTCATTCTGCCGAAAAAATGCTTAAATTGCCTATCTACAACAAATTAAGCAATGATGAACATGGAATTTGAGCGGCTATTTGAGATACCGTACTATCAGTTAAAGCACATGTCCCAGCCAGTATGTCTGGCCCACAAGGTGGATGGTAATTGGGTGAAATATAGTAGCCAGGAAGTAGTAGACAACATAAACAAGGTGAGCAAAGGTTTGCTTGCACTCGGTGTACAGCCGGGAGACAAGATCGGATTGATCTCCTCTTCGAACAGACCGGAGTGGAACTTCCTCGATATGGGTATGCAGCAGATTGGAGCAATCAATGTTCCCATTTACCCTACCATTTCTGCGAAAGAATATAGTTACATTTTCAATGATGCAGAGATCAAGCATGTCTTTATCTCAGACGCAGGATTGTTGGAGAAGGTGAATATGATCAAATCTGAAGTTCCCTCTTTGCAGAATATCTACTCTTTTGATCAGATTGATGGTTTGGCTCATTGGACAGATCTGTTCGACATGGGTAAAGACGTGAGTGATGAAGATGTGAAAGCGGTAAGTGATACCATCACTGCGGATCAGCTGGTGACCCTGATCTATACATCAGGTACTACTGGTCAGCCCAAAGGAGTGATGTTGACACACAGCAACATCACAAACAATATCAAAGCCTCCATGTCGGTGGTGCCGATTGAGGACAAGTATACAGTACTATCCTTTTTGCCGCTCTGCCACATTTTTGAAAGGACAGTGCTCTATGGATACCTGACACAAGGTGCTTCGGTGTATTATGCGGAAAGCGTGGACAAATTGGGTGACAATCTTAAGGAGGTCAAGCCACATTTCTTCACCACTGTTCCGAGACTTCTGGAGAAGGTATACGATAAGATTATCGGAAAGGGTATGGACCTGACCGGCGTCAAGAAGAAACTATTTTTCTGGGCGGTAGGTCTTGGTCATGAGTTTGAGTTGGAAGGCAAGGGCTTTCTTTATGAGCGCAAGCTTGCGGTAGCAGACAAGTTGATCTTCAACAAATGGAGAGAGGCATTGGGTGGTAATGTAATTGGTATACTTACCGGTGCTGCGGCCATGCAGCCACGTCTGCTTCGGGTCTTTAATGCGGCGGGCATTTCAGTAAGAGAGGCATACGGTCTTACAGAGACCAGTCCAGCACTTACCATCAATCGTTTTGAGCCGGATGGCTGCGTGTTTGGCAGTGTTGGTCCTACGATTCCCGGTGTTCAAATCAAGCTGGATACGGATGGGGAGATTTTGGCCAAAGGACCAAACATTATGCAGGGCTATTATAATAAGCCAGAGGCAACAGCTGAGGTGATGACTGACGATGGCTGGTTTAGAACCGGAGATATCGGTAAGTGGATCAGCAATGGCAAACACAAATTTCTGAAGATCACTGATCGCAAGAAAGCCTTGTTCAAAACCTCAGGTGGAAAGTACGTCGCACCACAGCCAATTGAAAGCAAGTACAAGGAGGCTATGCTGATAGAGCAGATTATGGTGGTGGGCAATGATAAGAAATTCGTTTCCGCTCTGATCTGTCCAAGTGTCACAGCTCTTACGGATTTCTGTGAGGCCAAGGGGCTGAGCAATGGCAAACTGGAAGACATGGTAAAGCACCCTGAAGTGATCAAAGAGTACGAGGACATTTGCGAGGCTTACAACAAGGACTTCAGCAAGATTGAGAAAATCAAGAAATTCAAATTGGTGCCGGTAGAGTGGTCAACGGAAGGAGGGGAACTTACGCCAACGATGAAGATGAAGCGAAAGGCGATATTAGAAAAGTACAAAAATCTCGTAGACGAGATTTACGATGTTTAGTTGAGTATAGGGTATAGGGTATAGGGTATAGGGTATAGGGTATAGGGTATAGGGTATAG
>JAHDEE010000322.1 GCA_020629005.1 Chitinophagales bacterium | reverse complement strand
ACTAGTGGTCAAAACCGCATGCACGTGTCCAGCTCGCTGGCACGTGCAGCTTTAATCTTATAATTCTGTGGCTTGTATTTTTTGCTCAGCTCAAAAAACACCACTCTGACCAAAATTCCTGAGACTGCAAATACTGCTGCCTATTCTGCCATCCCCGATCAGGCAGTGGCGGAGCCATCTCACCAGGAAAAATAGTGCGAACAATCAAGCCCGAAGCTTCCCGATCTATCAGTAGATTCACTTGCCAGGTAGGGGGTTTCACAACCGCATCTGTAACGGTCCAAACTTGATCATGCCCTCGATCTTTCCGCTGCAAACTCGATCGCTGCGCTTTCGACAAATCTGCGATCCGCATGATGCTATCGCTTCCCACACCATCAGGAAAATCCCGCTTCCTAAACTTAACCAGCAACTCTGCCCGATTGACATTCCAATAATATTGCTTGCGCTGCTCATTCACTCGCTGCACCAATCGCTGCCACAGCTCCTCTGGATCATCCGCAAACTTACGGTCAAACTTGGAGCCTTTCAGCAACAACATCAATTCCAAATCTTCCAAGGCCTTTCCTGACTCCTCCCGTAAGCGCTGCAGATAAAGCTGCCCTGGCCTTAAAAAATGTCGCAACAAATGAACTTGTAATTTCGGCGCTGGTCTCAACGCATCCAACAGTTTCTTATCAAAGGTTTCTCCAGGCATCGCAGACTTTCCAGTGTATCAATAATAGCCAAGGGCGGCAAACAAATAAAGTGCACAACAAAAATAAAGATTTGGAGCGAAGCCAACCCGGTCGTCGCAAACGGGCTACCTGTCATCCGTTCCAATTCGCCAGCCATCTGCCTGCTCCAGCACGGCCACTGTAGTCTCCTCCTAAGGTCGGAGCCTCCATTGGCCGGCTTTCGCCACGGCATCTGGCTACCTCATTTCCTCTTCTGCCAGGGCTATTTTGCCAGCGGGCTCGGTCGCGTACTAAAGCACACTTAGACATCGGTTTGTCTCGCTAGAAGCCGCGTCTCGTGGCTGGCCATTTGGGGATCCAAAGAGCAAGCTTTCATAAAACGGATATCCCCCTGTACAAAATCTGGAGTTTGGCAAACCAATAAATATTTATTCTAATAAGTAGAACAAAATGTCTATATTTACGCACAAACAAACAAATCCCCTACTCTTACAGTAGAATTCACAACACAATTTGCGTAATTTGTGGAAAGACAGACTGTTTTGTCCCATTTTGCAACAGTTCAGTTAGTGCTCATTTTTTTTTGACGAATTGTTTCTCAACTCACTTAATGAAATCGTCACTGCTATGGAGACAAACCATAGCCAGCTTGTAGCAATCATGCCAGGCGTGGAACTTGTCTGTTCACCCTAGATTCGAAACCACTTTTACCTCAACACATGATAACAAATATAATTAAAGTATACCACAGATTAATTTCTACCATACTACTTAGTTTGCTTATTATCAACGTATCGGCGCAATCGGAGGATTGCCTTTTTGAAAGTAGCTGGAAAAGCCAAACTCATTCACAACATTGGGTAGGGTCAGACTTTTGGTCCAACCCTTTGCAAGACTGGCAAATAGCCAATGGTAGACTAGAGTGCAACGCCAGTCAGCCAAATAGAAATGTTAAGTTACTTACGCAGGAAATTACCGGCAAAAGCAACTTCAGCATGTCAGTCGATATCGGCCACGAGCTGCCGGATACCATGAAAATGCACCCAAACAGCATGGCAGGATTTTTCTTGGGAGCTCATGGAGACTTTAACCATTATCTCGACAAGGCTATCGCCTATAAACATGGCCTGAGAGCAGGCATCTGCCCAAATGGTGAGCTATTGCTGATCAATAAAAGCCCAATCGATCAAAGAGTAATGGTGGACAGCACCTTATTAAGAAACGGAATCACACTAAAACTCTCCGCTACACTCATCAATGAAAAGTATGTGCTGATCCTTAGCGCCAGCAAGAGAGACTCTGGAGAGCTAATCGGACAAATAATGAAAGAGCAAGTCCTGGCCAAAAGATTGATTGGCTTGCCCGCACTTTTGACGCACTTTCCGGGAAAAGCTGGAATAGAATCAACTAACCATCCGGTAAAAGGCTTTTGGTTTCAGAATTTCAAGATTTTTGGCTCGGCAAGAGCAGTAGCAAAACGCCCGAATAGGGCAATTGGTCCACTGTTGTTCGCAAAGTATCTATATCACAATAACAAACTGCACCTCAGCGCACAGCTGAACCCAATCAATGTTGCAGCCTTCAGCCCTGCCAGCCTGCAATTCGAACGAGAAGATGGGAGCTGGACTACAGTAGCCTACAGCCAGGTTGATCCGCAAATTCACACCGCAACATTTATTGTAGACTGGTACTCTAAAGCAGAGGCAAACTACCGGGTATGTATTAGCGGACTCAACGCTGAAGAAGAACCACAGTGTATCAGTGGTCATATTACCCAGGAGCCGCTTGCTCAAGAGCAGATCAGAATGCTGGCTTTTTCCTGTGTTGATGATTATGGCTTTCCTCATCGCGAAGTAGTCAAGGCTGCGCAATATCACAATCCAGATATACTTTTCTTTGCCGGAGATCAAATCTATGAGGCCACCATATATGGAACTGTAGATAGAAACACTCCCTTAACAACGGCCTTATTGGACTATCACAGCAAGTGGAACGCTTTCGGCTACGCGTTTCGCGAACTGCTAATGAATTATCCTTCTGTAATCCTAACAGACGATCATGATGTATATCATGGAAATTTGTTTGGCAATGGCGGCACAGCGGCCGACCTACACGAAACCAAAGATCTCAGCCAAAATACGGGAGGATATCTAATGAGCAATGAGTTTGTCAATCTTGTTCAAAAATCACAGACAGGCCACCTTCCCGCGCCAGCATCCAAAACGCAAATCGGTACGGGAATTGACACCTACTATACCCATCTGGACTTTGCCGGTATAAGCTTTGCGATGCTGGAAGACAGAAAATTCAAAACAGGACATAGTGTAGAATCGTTGCGCTACCAAGAACCGCTCGATTTTGATTCGGGCCAATTGCTAGGTAGCGAACAGCTCAACTTTCTCGAACAATGGGCCACAGACTGGAGCAGCAGTACAATGATGAAGGTAGTGTTGTCCCAGACTCTTTTCGGACAGTTTAGCACAAGACCTCCGGATAAATTTGAAATTCCAGCACCAGACATATACCCCGAGCACATACTTGAAAAAGATATCGACTGCAACGGCTACCCGAAGGCCAGGAGAGATCAAATCATAGAACTCATGAGAAAGGGATTAGCCATACACATATGTGGAGACAGACATCTCGGAGTGAGTGGACAATACGGCATAGACAACTGGAGAGATGGACCATATGTGCTAGCTACACCGGCAGTCTCCAGTATCATGGCCAGACTCTGGTTTCCCCCTATGCTACCCAATCAAGTGATACCAGGACGTTCGAGAAATATTGGCGATTTTGAAGATTTCTATAAAAATAAGTTCTCGGTTGATGCTGTAATGAATGCACACATAACGGGGATCAAACCCGCGAAACTCTACGATAAAGCTCCTGGTTACGGCGTGATTGACTTCAATAAACGAACGAGAGAAACCACCATGTCAGTTTGGCAAAGACAAGTAAACCCCGCAGAACCTGCTGCTTCGCCATACAAAGGTTGGCCCATAAAAATACACCAATTTGAATCCTACAGACAGGGTAGCAAGTACGAGCTCCCGGTAATTTCTGTAGAAGGATTGGAAAACCCGATGATAGAAGTAATAAAGGCGAAAAGCCAGGAACTCGTATACACCACTCGTATGAATGGCTCTGTTTTTCTACCCTTCGTCTTTGAACCAGGAAAATATATAGTCCGCGTTGGCAACGACAAAGATTTCCAGGTCATCGAATGCGAAGCAAGAGCGAAAGACGAAGAACACACAAAATTCATCAAATTTGATTGACAAAGGGCCTTCACACATAAGGTCTATACGATTCATCTTACCCTTTTTCTTCGCTTGTCTTTGTCATGCCCAACAAGCTATTACTGACCAGTCTTCCTCCACATTTGAGGCCCTGCCACATCTACAATTAAGCATTTCTGACAATGGTTACAGCAAACTCGAAGCAAAGAGAATCCAAGCACTGGAAAGAAACATGCTCATCAAAGCTGATGATGATTGGGTAAAGCTGCAAGTCGGTGAACAGCAACCTATTGGTCGACGACCCGGTCTTTCTTGCAAAATATTTCCAGCTACTCTACCAGTACTCGGACCCTGAGGCAGTACAGCAGTTTATTGACAAACATAGAGAAAAGATCGAGTCTCTGCAGGCCGTCCTACAAACCGAATTTGATGACTACAAACTTGACTACAAATTCTTGCGGCAGAATGCAAAGAGAATCAGAGCCCGCCTCTTCCCACTTCAAAACAGCGGACTCAAAGCCTATCGTTCTACTTCTGAAGGAGCCACAAGCCAGGTCCAATTGCAGAACTTTCATGTACTGCCAATACAAATGCTAGGCAGTGGAATCGAAAAGACCTCCCACTCTGAGCCGCTTGCGAAAGAACTGCTAGTCCCAGCATTCAATCAATATATGATCCCCTCACTACAGGAGATTTCTATACCGAAAGATCATCAAGTACTGTTCTACAAACTTCCAGGCATCGATTCCACCTTTCACTGCAAGATATTTGACTGGCCGCAACCTAAAGCGGTTTTGCCAGTCCTGCAACTGCTCGAAAGACAAGAACCCAGCGAAAATGAATGCTACAACATCCGAGATAAGCGTCTCGAATTCAAGACCGAAACTTGTGTCTTACGAGAGACCTTATATCTACCCGCAGACTGGATCTTGATCATAAATCCAGGCACCAAAGTTGATTTGCAGAGTGGCACAGCAATCATTGCCGCAGGAAGCCGACCTAGGCATCCATGCGTTCCTCAGTAGTAAGTAGCACGGCGCTAGCTCCTGCAGCCTGTCCAAATACAAAATGATCGATGTGGCAGAAGAACAAAGAGCAGAGGATGGGTGTACCGTGAACTTCAAGGAAAAGCTGGATTGATACAAAGCCAATCCGTCGCTTAGAGGGGATGAACCTGGTAAGCATCGATACCTAAGACCGTTGAACAACTATCTGGAGGATTCCACATGAAAATCCAACTTGCTAATGCAAATGATACTGCGACCCAGGTCACTCATACTTGACGAAGCACTCAGTCTCCAAATACACTCAATACCTGGGAACTCGCAGCAGCAAAGCGAAGAATGAAAGCAACCTTAACATCAATGGCAAAAGAATTGAGCTAGATCACTGTGATCCACTCACATCTACCCGAAAACGCGCGTACCACCCAAGTTCAAACTAGCCTCGATCGCAGCGGCTACGAAGTGCCT
>JAHDEE010000053.1 GCA_020629005.1 Chitinophagales bacterium | reverse complement strand
GGGTCTGCTTGACTTAAGCGGTTTACAGACTACCAGTGAATCTGGAAGTTGGAGTATAACAAGTACACCTACTGGAGCGAGTCCTGCTGTGTTGAATGGCAGCAACTTTGACGCCACAAACGCCGATGCAGGCGAATACGAAATTACTTTTACGTTGGATGTAGCACCGCCGGCAGGTTGTCCTCCTAGTTCATCGCAAGTGCTATCTGTGGAGGCATTTGCCAGTGCTGGTACAGATGGTTCTTTAGCAGTCTGCAACGATTCCGGGACGCTGGTCGATCTTTTCAATCAATTGACAGCTCCTGATGCGGGAGGCCAGTGGAGCACTGTTGCCGGGCTTCCATCGGCAGGCAGTTTTGATGCTGCCTCCGGCACCTTTGATACGGATGGTCAAACAGCAGGAGATTATGTGTTTAGCTACGCTCAGGGTGGGTCTGGTGTATGTCCAGCATCTTCGGCAGAAGTTACGGTTAGCATAGCAGCTTCTGTATCTGCTGTGGTTAGCCCCTCAGCAAATGTGTGTAATAGTAACGGCTCGGGAGATGTTACGCTGGTTGACTTTTCAGGTTTTGTAACAGACGGAGATCAGGGAGGCATTTGGTCTGACGATGATGGTTCAGGTGCAGCAGGTGTCTTGCCAAGCATCGACTTTGACGGAGTGGCAGCTGGCAATTACAACTATACTTATACCACCTCTTCTGCGGTTGATCCTTGTATCAATCAATCCTATACTTTGGTAATGACGGTTGAAGATTGCGACTGTCCAAGTGTTGCGACCGCTGCCCCTTCGTCGTTGTGTAATGATGCGGGTCTGCTTGACTTAAGCGGTTTACAGACTACCAGTGAATCTGGAAGTTGGGGCATCACGAGTATACCGGCGGGAGCAAGCCCGGCTATAATCACGGGTAACAGCTTCGATGCTGTAAACGCTGATGCTGGTGACTATGAAATTACCTTTAGCCTTAATGTTGATCCTCCAGCGGGATGTCCGTCCAGTTCTTCGCAAATCGTCACGGTGGCTGAGTATTTGAGTTCAGGTGATGGCACGAGTGTAAGTTACTGCACTGATCAGGCTTTAGTGTTGGATCTGTTTTCTCTGCTAACGGACTACGATCCAGGGGGGAGCTGGACCAGCGTAAGTGGAGTTCCAGAGCCTGGTGCTTTTGATTCTACAACTGCAACTTTTGATATTGAAGGTCATGTCGGTGGCGTGTATGAATTTAGTTATAGTCATTCTTTAGACGTACCATGTAATGACGAAAGTAGCTCGGTTCTGGTAAATCTAACGAGTCTTCCTTTGACTGATGTGCAAGCAACAGCAAATACCTGTAATTCCAGTGCCGATGGGTCGATTCTCAATTTCGACAGCTTTATATTGAGCGGTGACGATTCGGGTTCCTGGACAGACGTTGACGCTTCATTGGCTGCTGGAGATTTTCCTGATTTGGATTTCGATTCCGTCACACCCGGGAGCTATAGCTTTAGTTATGATTTACCTAACAATGGGCCTTGTGGGGCTCAATCCTACTTAATCGATATCTTAGTGGAAGATTGTGCTTGTCCTAGCATCGCATTGGCTGTGCCAGTAGACCTTTGTAATGATGGTGTAGCTCTAGACTTAACTGACTTGCAGCTTGGCACCGATCAAGGTGTCTGGTCTTTGACAGCTACTCCCTCCATGACTAGCAGTGCCACAGTTGATACTAATGTATTTAATTATTCTAACACCGAACCGGGGCAATATGAGTTAACCTTTACTCTTGAGGGGGCAGTGCCGGTCGGTTGTCCAGAAATTAACTCTCTAATTCTGGAAATTTCAGAGCAGTCTGATCCTGGGCTTGGATCATCTCTGCAAATTTGTAACAATGCCACTGAGCCCATCATACTGTTTGATCAGCTATCCGGTGCACAGGCTGACGGTGCCTGGTTACTCGATTCGGGTGTAGTCGATGATGGAGCCTTTGACGCAAGTTCCGGAACCTTTGATGTAGGTCAACACAGCGTAGGAACCTTTGTGTTTGAGTACTTCCTTTCAGGCTCTGGAACTTGTGTAGATGCCAGTGCATTTGTAGAGATTGAGATTTTACAAGCTCCGATCCTTAGTGTAGTTCCAACCTACAATATCTGTAATGTTTCTACTGAAGGTTCATCTGTCGATTTTGATCAACTAATCACTGAAGGGAGTCTCGACGGTTTGTGGACAGATCTGGACAATTCTGGAGCTTCCGGCTCATTACCATTGTTGGATTTTGATGGTGTTCCATCCGGTGAGTACTTGTTCTCTTACAATTTTTCACAGAATTCTGATTGTCCAATCTCTGATCAAGAGGTGATTATTCTTGTGGATGATTGTGGTTGCCCAGAATTTGAACTACTACCCAGCAGTGTTCTTTGTAATACGGATTTGGTTTACGATCTGAGTCCTCTGAGCAATGGAGCGGATGGCATTTGGACTGTTGACCCCTCCGAAGGCAACTTAACTATAGATATGGGAGTTTTGCAGTATGACAATGAAGCCATTGGAGACTTTACACTTAATTTTTCCTGGAACGATGCACCAGATGGTTGTCAAACTGACTATCAATTGCCTTTGGACATAATCGATTGCAATGTACTTGAAGGAGAAGTCTTAACAGCTCCGAATGCATTTTCACCCAATTCCGATGGATTGAATGACTATTTCAGACTGGTGCATTCCGGAACTGTTTCTGGGGAGTTCTATATCTACGATCGGTGGGGGAAGCAAGTGTTCGCGACTTCAGATCTCGATCAAGTCTGGGATGGAAGCTTTAAAGGAGAACCTTGTGAAATGGATGTCTATGTGTACTGGGCCAGAGCAATCATGCAATCTGGCGAAGTACAGGAGTCGAAGGGCAACGTGACGCTGATTAGATAATGCATGTTGCAAGATTTTCGATTCTTTCCGTTTGGTACAAAACCGGACATATTGGCAGGTTGAGTGCTCTGCCTACTTCATGTTAGTCTTGGTGCTGAGGCTATTGCTGATTAGCGGGCCTACGGCGCGCATCGGCTTGACCGAAATGATTCTTGCAAATAGACTGTGCAAAAAATGGAAATCAGACATCTTGTTTCATGTTGAGCGGCGTGTATCGGCTAATTGCATTTCGTTTTTATGTAATATAAGCTTTTGATTAACTTTTTGATAGAGTAGTTTCACAATTGCATAATTCCATCACAAGCAGTGAGATTTATGTCCATTTTCCGTGAATCCGTACATGCAATCCTCCTTATTACGCCAAATATGTCAATCAGCCTTGCAAGAAATTCTTAATATTGGTACGCCAGTGAGCTTTTGATAAATCTGCTCTTCCGGCCCACAAATAGCACTACTCGGATGCGAATATTGCAAGGTGCAATATTCATAGGCTGTTAAATTATTTTAATTAGTAAAAAATGCACATATGAAATCAAAGTTTCAGGGAATAGCAGCTCCTTCGGGATCTGGGACTTTCCGAGTATTCGTTTGCCTATTACTTATGTTCCTCTTTGCTTTTTCAAGCGTTCAGGCACAGTGTACTTATGCGAATGGTACTTATTACGTATCGGCAAGTGGTAATGATGGGACAGGAACTGTAAACGACCCAGCCCTCCCTTATGCCACTTTGTCAGGCGCTATTGCAGCTGCTGAAGCTGCCGGAGGAAATGCTATCATATCCTTACAGGATGCAACCTACACGGACAATTCTATTGGTGTTTCTGTTGCTCCAGCGGCAGTGACAGGCAATTGCATTAACATTGATGGAAATGGAGCAGTTATCACAAGTACTGCGGCGTCCGTCGGTTTTATCTCGATTGGAGGCACAAACAATACCTTGCAAAACATGACTTTAACTGGCTTTAATTGGCCTGTTGGTGCTGTTTTTATAGATGGTACAGATTTTCTGGTAGATAATGTAAGCGCAATAGCCAATGAGTCCGCAAATTTCATGGAGGTTACAGGTACAGGAACTATTTCTAACAGCCTATTCCATCAAAATGAAGAGGGGGCTTTGGAGATTCTGGGATCTGGAGCGGTTGTTAATGTTGTAAACACAGACTTTACTTGTAACTCACGCGACACAGCCGGAGGTGCAGTAGAGATTGCAGGAGGTGCGGATGTCACCTTCGACGGTGGCACCTTTGCCGGTAATTATGTGTCTAGTGCGGGTGGAGGCCTGTATGTGCATGGAGACGCAACTTCGGTGACGTTGAACGGCACCAACTTTGTTCAAAATATCTCTAACCAAACTGCTGGCGCTATTTATATTCTCGATTCGGAGTTTGACATCAATGGTGGAGTATATACCTTGAACTCTGCCACTGGTAGTTATGAAGGTGGGGCGATCTTGATAGAGGGCGGCTCAGCAAGTAACTCGACTGGTACCATTGATGATGTGCTTTTCTATCAAAACGGTTCTGACACAACTCTCCCGATTGTTGGTCCTCCAAATGCACAAGGTGGAGGTGGTGGAACTGGAATGTTGCCTGGAGGCGGCGATGGCGGAGCCATGTACATTGGCAACTTCGCAAATGTTACCATTGGTAATTCCCTCTTTGTAGGAAACATGGCAGATCATGGGTCTGCCATTGTAACGAAGGGCAACGATGATCGAAATGTTGTCATCAACAACTCAACATTTACTGGCAACATCAGTGGAAGCAGCGATGGAGCAGTGCATGCATCCTCTTATCTGAGTAGTGGTGTGGTGGCTCCAGTTCTTATCAACAACTCAATTCTCTGGGGTAACTCCGACTTTGACGTCGAAGATGCTGGAGGAAGTGATGGATCTCAGATTACAATTCAAAACAGCACCTATGGAACTCAATCAGGAGCCATCGACGGCGGAGGGAACTCGACCACAGACCCTGGTTTTGATAGTAGTTGTAATTCAAACACCAGCTTAACTGCGGGTTCGGAATTTCCTGATTCATTTGGGATGATAGCAGCAACGGATTGTACACCTGCTGTTGATCTTGAAGCTGCTTTGGGCGAATGTAGAGTGTCCACCTGTACGGATTGTTTCTCAGACAATTGCAACGCAGTACTCACCACAGTTGATATATGGAATACCGTTTCTGATCCGGCAACCTATGATGCCGAGGCAACTTTTGCCCAAGATTGCAACGTCATCGCTGCTCCTTCTGCTGACGAGACTGTTTGCTATGAGTTTGAAGTAGCTACCGGGAATGGTGCAGCTGGTAATGAAATTGCTACTTCTGTCCCTTTTACTTTTACTGTAGATGCTGTGTACTCGACAATGGGAACTTGTGATGGACCAACCGCAACGCACAGTATCACTACGGAGAACATTGACGGGGTTACCTGTGATGTGGTGACACCCTTCAGCACCAATGGCAACGGAGTGTACAATATAACTGCGCCTGGAACCTACACTTATTGTGTCCAGATTGTTGATGCCAACACAAACTTAGATTGCACTATTGACCAGGTTTGCCCGGCTTTGATGCCATTCTGCTTTGCTCCTGATCTTACTGTTGTTCCCGCTGGAGCTAATATATGTCCTGCCGGGCTGAATGCACCAACTGATTATGAGCTTACCACAGCTGTGGTAACTGATGCTACGGTATATCCTGCAGGAGTAAATACTACAACCGCCTATCTTGACACGGATGCTATGACAGCTCTTGGCACTACATTGGTGGCTCCAACTGCTACCAGCACGTACTACATTGAGGTGACAAGTGACAATGGTACTGCCGATACAGCTGATGATTGTTCGGATATCATCCCATTTACTGTGACAGTAGATGATATACCACCGACTATTACCTGTCCTGATAGTTATACATTGGCGGAGTGTTTGGCTGTTCCTGGTCCTGCGGCTGATCTGGCTGCATTGAACGACTCTGTGATGCAGGTCTGTGCGGCGGCCGATATAGACTTTGGGAATACTACTTTGTTCCCATTTGCAGCTGGCGATTTGGCAAATGCTAGCAGCGGGAATATGATGACTGGTCCTTTTCCCTTTGATATTTTTGACGAAACCACCGGGAGCACCACAGCAGCTGGAGGAGTAGATGATCTAAATGTTTCATTTCAAATCATTGACACATTTGATCCTTATGGCGGGACGATAGGCGATGCTAGCATTGGTACTACTCAGGATGTACAACAAAGTACCGGTACTCAGAATACCAACAGCAATGGTTTGATTGGTACCACACCGATGGATAATGTGGCAACGACAAACAAGGAAACCACAACAGGTGATGTAAGAGGATACTGTATAGAAATCGACTTTGCTAGCCACCTTAAGATTGAAGCTGGGGATCTCACCTTGTTACTAAACAGTGTTAACACTGCGGGTGAGGCATTTGAGTCTTCTTCCGTTGTGTTTAATGATATTAACGATGTGCCTTTTGGTAGTGCGACATACGCAGGCTACTACAGTACACCGCCCACAGGGACTGCTGGGGGCAGTCCCTCCTATGTAGTGAACAGCAGCGCATGGACCACCTCCGGTACTGGTGTTTATCTTGCGCAGGATCCAACTGTGGTAGATATCACTGACATTGTTGAGCCTGTAGCCGGGGCCAACGTTGCTTCCGATAACTTTGATCCAAATGCGGCTACAGATGGCGGACTTGATCCAAGTACTCCGGTTGGTGGATTTACTTTCTGCGTATACCTTGAAGACGTAGCGGCTACTGCCAGTGATGGTCTCTTTACGACCACTCAGACACTATTTGAAAGTGCACTAAATGGTATCACCATTAGTAATGTTTGTTTCAATTCAGCTGCCTGTGATAATGGACCGCTCAATAGTCTTGCAATCACCTCAGTAGATGATCCACTACCTGGCGCTATTGTCCCTGCTGATGGTGGAACGATTACCCGAACTTACACGGCCACAGATGCCTGTGGTAACACTGCTACTTGTGAGCAGACAATCACGGTTCCTCCTTGTCCGGTGCTTTGTCCAGATATTATTGACGGATCACTCAATGCTAGCGTCGCTGCCGCTCCGGCAGCAGATGTATGTTCGGGAACTGCTATCGATGTTTGTGTTGACGTGGATCTCACGAACGACGCTACTGCCATTGTGGAGTTTTCCAACGATGGAGGTGTATCCTGGAATGCAGGTGTGCTTGACGTAGCGGCTGATCCGGATACCTACTGCTTTACTTTTAACGAAACCAATACAACAAGCTGTGATCCGTTGACGATTTCGTATCAAGCGAGATTCCAGGCAGCCTCTTTTGCGGACAATACTTGTGATGTGGATTTGCAAACAATGGATGCCACTCCTGCGACTGTTTCTGTGGATGTGTACCCAAATCCCGCTGACGTTGTGAATTCTGTTCTTTCTGATGATGGCGCATGTGGGCCAAGCATTACACAAGATTGCGGGACTTACACCGTGACTAACGACTTTGATGCAAATGGAGCCAATCCTGACTTCAGTTCCACTACTACGGACGGTCCAATTACTTTTACAATTACAAACTCTGCGGCTCCAACAGCCTGTCAGACGACAACAGTGGTATCTAGTTATGTTTGTGCCACCTGTCTATCACCAGTTCCATCGACGGCTGATGCGCCAGCAGTATGTGCAGGTGGAAGTTTTGACCTGGCAACTGTTACAGTTGTTGATGCAGAAGCAGGTAACTATCCTGCAGCGGCAACGGTCACCACCACCTATCATTCAGCTTCTCCTGCGGATGGAACCAATGTGCTTGCGGCTACGAGTGTGACTCCGTCAGCCACCACTACGTACTATATTCTTTTGACAAATGATAATGAAACGGCTGGTGATACAAGCGACGATTGCTCGGCTGAAATTCCGGTGACAATTACTGTGAATGCTCTTCCTGTTTTAGCAGCCATTCCGGCAACTTCCGTATGTGCAGATGCAACACCCGTAACGCTGGCAGATTACAATCCACTACAGACAAGTGGAATAGCAGGTGGATCATATGTTTGGTACAATGATCTTGCTGGTGCTCCTGACATCGCTGGAGGTGCTATTACAACTGCTGCTGTTGATGGCACTTACTGGGTTGTCTACACAGAGCCGGCGCCAACCTCTTGTGAGACCCAGACGAGCATGGCATTAACAATTGATGCTTTGCCAACTCCCGTTGATGCGCCGATAAGCATTTGTGCAAGCGAGACTGCAACAGATTTGACCACAAATGACGCAACTGTACTGGACGGTGAAACAGGAACAGTAACCTGGTATGATGGAGATCCGGGTGCAGCTGGAGTGGCACTTTCGCCTGCCACAGCAGTGGACCTAAATTCGGTTGCTGATCTTTGGGCTCAAGTAACTCTAGCTGGAACAAATTGTCAAGCCAATGTGGATATTACAACGACAATCACTGCAGCCGAAACAGCGACTTTCGATCCTGTTGGACCGATTTGCTCTGGTGACGCTTTGACTCTCCCAACGAGCTCGACAAATGCTACGGCTATCACTGGGACCTGGTCTCCTGCAGTTGACAATACTGCAACAACGCTTTACACATTTACTCCGGATGCCGGGCAATGTGCTTTAGGAACCACCTTAACAGTCGTGGTGAATCAGCCAACGCTTGCTACTTTTGATCCAATTGGACCAATATGCTCTGGAGATGCATTGGTATTGCCAGGTACTTCACTTAACGCAATTACAGGATCCTGGACTCCAGCAATTGACAATACAACAACAACGCTTTATACATTCACTCCTGATGCCGGGCAGTGTGCAACAGGAACTACATTGACTGTCGTAGTTGATCAACCGGAACTTCCACTTTTTAATCCTATTGGACCTATCTGTTCAGGTGATGCATTGGTATTGCCAGGTACATCACTTAATGCGATTACCGGGACATGGACCCCTGCAGTTGACAACACTACAAGCACCTTATATACCTTCACACCTGATGCCGGACAATGTGCTCAGAATGCAACTTTACAGGTGGACGTTGACCAGCCGATGGTTCCTACATTTGGGAGTCTAGGCCCTTATTGTGTCGGCGCAAGCGCGGATGCGCTTCCAGGTTTCTCAAATGAGGGAATCAGTGGAACCTGGGACGCTGCCATTAGTACAGCGGCTGAAGGAACGACAGTCTATAACTTTACTCCTGATGCTGGTGAGTGTGCTTCTGCAGGAAGTTTAAGCGTAACAGTTACAACATGTATTACCTGTCCTTCTGTTTCAGTTTCACCAACACAGGTCGAAACGGAACTTTGTGATGGAGACTCTCCTGGCTTTACGGCAGCGACAGTAGATCCTGCTGGAAGTTCGGATGTCTCATATCTATGGACTGCTCCGGATGGCACTACATCTTCAAATCCGACGCCTACATTTACTCTGGTAAATGATGGCTGTGCACCTATCAGCGTCATCGTTTCTTATGAGATTAGATGCATCTCAGAAAACTCATTGATTGATGCAGGTAGCTTCCCGTATACAGTTTATCCTTCCGATATTACGCCTTTCTATACGATTGAAGATGGTAGCTGCGATGGCCCAATTGTAACCATTGCTGATGGCTGTGCAAGCAATATTGCTGTGACTGCACAAGCTGGTTCTCCAACTTTCCCGCTTTCTGCAACTGCAAGCGGTACTGTTACTTATGATGTTGTGTATACACCAGCTACTGCCTGTATCCCTAACGCGACAGATACTGGCAATTACGACTGTAATCTAGACGCTCCTTCTGTTTTAATTGACAAAGATGACAATGATGATACTGACGATAATCAAACGGTGAGTCCTGGGGCGGATGCAAGCTTTACGATAACCGTTACAAACAATGGTAATGTTGCCTTGACAAATGTTGTGATCACTGATGATCAGGCAAACTCTTCGGCTTGCGAAATGACCGCTGCTATGACTGCTGCAGAATATGCAGGAGGTGCTACGGTCGATTTTGATCCCGGTGAGTTTTTCGCTTACACTTGTTCGACCACTGGCGGAGTTAGTGCCGCATTTATAAACACAGCCTCCGTTACCGCTGACCCCGTTGGCGGCGGAACTTCAGTCAACTCAAGCGACCCCACTACCATTGCTGTACAGGGAACTGCTGGTATAGCGATTGACAAACACGCTCCCGATCTGAGCGATACTCAGACTGTAGATTCAGGAAATAGTGCATCATTTGAAATTGTAGTGACCAATACTGGAGATGTTGATTTGATCAACGTTTTCGTAGATGATCCTTTGGAAGCTGCCTGTGATCAGTTTATTGGAAATTTGGCCGCTGGTGGCTCCTTTACTTATACTTGTACAGGCGCTTCGCTTTCTGCAAGCTATACAAACATTGCCGAAGTGAGTGGAGAGCCAGCAGGTGGAGGACCAGAAGTGACTGCAACAGATCCTTCTGAGGTAGTTGTGAATCCAGCACCGATTCCAGGAATTACAATTGACAAGCATGCTATCGATCTTTCAGATTCTCAAACAGTTAATCCTGGTGCATCTGCCAGCTTTGAAATTGTGGTAACAAACAGTGGCGATGTAGATCTGTTCAACGTCTTTGTTGATGACCCGCTTGAATCAGCTTGTGATCAGTTTGTTGGAAGTCTGGCTGCTGGCGACAGCTTCACCTACACTTGTACCGGTGCGGCAGTTACTACTGGCTACACAAACGTAGCAGATGTATCGGGCGATCCTGTTGATGGCAGTCCGCAGGTTACGGCTTCAGATCCATCGGATGTTTTGGTGAGTGGACCTTCAATAGTGATTGTAAAAGATGATGCAGACAATACGGACGATACGCAAACAATCGCACCTAATGGAGATGCTACCTTCACGATCACTGTGACGAATGACGGTGATGTAGATCTCGAAAATGTAGTCGTCAGTGATCCACTTGCGCCGAATTGCGACCTGCTAATCGGCAACCTGGCTGCCGGAGCCACTCATCCTGCTTACACCTGCACGGTGAGCAATGTAGCAGAAAACTTTACCAACATTGCAGAAGTTTCTGGTACACCCGTTGGCGGAGGTAATGCCGTCACAGATGAAGATCCTTCCGATGTCGTGATTTCAGGTACTGCAGCAATAACAGTCGACAAGCATGCACTTGACCTTTCCGATAGCCAAACAGTAAACACAGGTACGGCAGCTATTTTCGAAATCGTTGTAACTAATACTGGAGATATTGATCTTTCAAACGTATTTGTTGATGATCCTTCCGAAGCCAACTGTGATCAGCTTATCGGAACATTGGCTGCCGGAGCTAACTTCACTTATACCTGTACAGGAGACCCGGTAACGGCTAGCTACACCAATATGGCAACAGTGACAGGCGACCCGGATGACGGGAGTCCTCAGGTCTCAGATACCGACCCTTCGGATGTGGTGGTTAACGCGCCTTCGATCACAATCGTTAAGGATGATGCGGACAATTCTGACGATACACAGAATGTTGCCTTGAATGGTACGGCAACCTTTACGATTACTGTTACCAATAATGGAGCAGTGGACCTCGAAGACGTTACGGTTACCGATCCATTGGCACCAGGTTGTGATTTGGTTATAGGCAATCTTGCTGCAGGAGCTACTCATCCTCCATACACTTGTACTCTTGAAAACATCAGTGCAGATCTTACAAACATCGCCAATGTTTCAGGTAATCCTGTTGGTGGTGGGGCAGCTGTATCAGCATCCGATCCTTCAGATGTTGTAGTAGATTTGCTGTCTTCAGTTTCTATAGATAAGCATGCCCTTGACCAATCTGACTCACAGGAAATCAATTCCGGTACTGCTCCTACATTCGAGATTGTCGTGACTAATACCGGTCAGGTAGCTTTGAATAATGTTTCTGTAAACGATCCACAGGAACCAGCATGTGATGAAACAATTGGCAGCCTCGCTCCAGGTCAGGTTTATACTTACACCTGTACTGGCGCTGCAGTGACCAGCAGCTACACCAATGTTGCCGATGTAACTGGAGATCCAGCTGACGGTTCACCACAAGTTACTGCTACCGATCCATCCGAAGTTGTAGTTGATACACCTTCTATTCTCATTGATAAAGATGATGCAGATAACGGAGACGATATGCAATCAGTAAGTCCAGGTGGTACTGCAACCTTTACGATCACAGTGACCAACAACGGTACAGTCGACTTGGAAAATGTTACAGTAACGGATGCATTGGCACCAGGTTGTGATCTTGTCATTGGTAATCTTGCTGCAGGAGCAACGCATCCTGCTTATACCTGTAGCATTGCAAACGTAGATGCAAACTTTACAAACAGCGCTAGCGTTACCGGTAGTCCGGTAGGTGGTGGTGCCGCGGTATCTGATGAAGATACCTCTGAGGTTCTAGTGGAGGGCACGGCTTCTGTGACTGTAGACAAGCATGCCTTGGATGGCTCTGATGAGCAAGCTGTCCTCGAAGGTTCAGCACCAAGCTTCGAAATTGTTGTCACAAATAACGGTGATGTAGACTTGACAAATGTGATCGTTACAGATGCAATGGAAAGTGCATGTGACATCACGATTGGTGATCTTGGTGCGGGTCAGTCTTTCACCTACACTTGTACGGGAGCCGCAGTTACCCAGGGTTACACCAATATCGCTGAAGTGACTGGTGATCCCGAAAATGGAGATCCATCCGTGTCAGCGACGGACCCGTCAGAAGTGACGGTAGATTCTCCTTCAGTGGTAGTAGATAAGAATGACGCTGACAACGGCGATGATATGCAAACAGTTGACGCTGGTGGAACTGCTAGCTTCACCATTACCGTAACCAACGACGGAAATGTAGACCTTCAAAATGTGGTAGTAAGTGATCCTTCAGCTCCTGAATGTGATCAGGTAATCGGAAACCTTGCGGTAGGCGATGACTTTAGCTACACATGCTCCGTTTCTAATGTAATGGGTGACTTTACGAATGTAGCAAATGTAAGTGCAGAACCAGTCGGTGGCGGTGACCCTGTTACAGATGAGGATACTTCGGAGGTTGAAGTTGATGGTAATCCTTCCATTTCAATTATGAAGTCCGCAACTGATGGGACAGATAGTCAAACTGTGAATCCGGGAACTAATGCTACATTTGATATTGTCGTTACCAACAATGGAGACGTTGATCTTGAAAACGTATTTGTAACCGACTTCATGGCGCAGCAGTGTGACCGAAACATCGGAACGCTCGCTGCAGGTGAAATGGTATTCTATACTTGTATCGACATTGATGTTGATGGTACCTATGTCAACACCGCCGTAGTAGTGGGTGACCCGGTAAATGGCGATCCATCTGTGTATGCAGAAGATCCTAGTGATGTTTATGTGCCACAGCCCTCGATTCAGATTATCAAAGATGACACAGACAATAATGATGACATACAGGTGATCCAGCCAGGTGGGACTGCTAACTTCTCAATCACCGTAACAAACAACGGTGAACTGGATCTTCAAAATGTGACAGTAAGCGATCCATTGTCTCCCGGTTGTGATCTATCGATCGGTTCACTGGCTATAGGAGAAAGCTATACTACTTATACCTGTTCCCTGGCTAACGTTGAGAACAGCTTTACCAATATTGCTCAAGTAACTGCTTCTCCTGTAGGAGGAGGTGATACTGTGTTTGATGATGATCCTACAAGTGTAGTCGTCATTGGAAGTGCTGCAATTACAGTTGATAAACATGCTCCTTCCGGCTCTGATTATCAAACGGTAAATCCTGGAAGTCCTGCAACTTTTGAAATCACTGTTACCAACTCAGGAGACGTTGATCTCAGCAATGTAGAGGTTACCGATCCGCTGGTGCCAGAATGTGATATGATGATTGGTGATCTCGCAATAGGTGAGTCCTTTACCTATACCTGTGAAGATCCTTCGGTAGACGAAGGTTATGTCAATATCGCAGAAGTTACAGGTGAGCCGAACAACGGTGGTCTTGTGATCGCAGATACAGATCCTTCATCAGTAGATACGACCAATCCTTCGATTGTGATCATCAAAGAAGATGCAGATAACACAGATGATATGCAGATCGTTTCGCCAGGTGGCACTGCGACCTTTACCGTAACGGTGGTCAACAATGGTAACATCGATTTGGAAAATGTTGCCGTGAGCGACCCGATGTCGCCAAACTGTGACATGACAATTGGTAGTCTGGGTATTGGAGAGTCTATGTCTTACACTTGTAGCATTGACAATGTAGAAGAGAGCTTTACAAACTTAGCGACTGTTACAGCCAGTCCTGTAGGAGGAGGAAATCCAATCTCCGATGACGATCCTAGTGAGGTTATGGTTGTTGGTTTGTCTTCTGTAAGCGTAGATAAGCATGCTGCAGATGGCTCTGATCTGCAAGTGATTAATCCAGGACAGGATGCAAGCTTTGAGATTACGGTAACCAATACAGGTGAAGTCGATCTTGAAAATGTGGTAGTCAATGATGCACAATTGCCAGCATGTAATACCGAGATCGCCTTCCTGGGAGTTGGAGAATCCGTTACCTACACCTGTGTTGACAGCAATGTACAGAGTGGCTATGTTAATCTGGTTACCGTCACAGCCGATCCGACCAATGGTGACCCTTCAGTAACGGATGAAGATGATAGCGAAGTTGACCTCAACAACCCGGCATTGCTGGTTGTTAAGGAAAATGTAGACGGCAGTGACGTTCAAGTGATCGAGCCAGGTGGTACCGCTACCTTCAGCATCTCTATTGTCAACAAAGGAAATGTCGCTCTGGTCAATGTCATTGTTGAAGACAATGCAACGCCTTCCTGTAATACGGTAATACCTTATCTGGAAGTTGGAGAAACGCACCAGTACACTTGTACTGCTGAAAATGTAAACACCAGCTTTGTGAACATTGCCCTTGTATCGGCCGAGCCAGACGGAGGAGGATCTCCAATTGGTGCCAGTGATGGAACTGAGATATTGGTGTCTGGAACCCCATCTGTAACGATCAGCAAGACCGCCTTTGACGGTTCTGATTCACAGCTCCTGTCAGCAGGCGAAGAGGCAGTGTTCAATATTACTATAACCAATACCGGCGATGTCGATTTGCAAAACGTTTCTGTTCAGGATCCACTGGCAAGCGGTTGTGATCAGTTTGTAGGAGATCTTGAGATTGGAGAATCCTTCTCTTACCTTTGCTCAGATCCGGAAGTTGCAGCATCATACACAAACGTAGCGACAGTAAGTGCTGATCCTGTAGATGGATCGCCATCAATAAGCGCGGATGACAGCACAGAGATCGAAGTATTGGATTGCTCGAATTTTGCGGTGTCACTTGAAGAGGCTTGTCAGGATGATAGTGATCAATTCTACAGCTTGGTTATTGCCTTCAACGGTGGTAATCCTGGCTCGGGTGGATATACTTTGGTAGACAATATTTCTGGCGAAATCCAAACAGGTCTGGAAGGCTCTACAACCTATGGCGTATTCACCAGCGGAACAGGCTACGACGTGACCGTGAGTGTAACGAACAATCCTGCTTGCTTCTACGACTTCTCGAAAGAATTGTTTGAATGTGAAGGATTCCTGGCGGTTGAGTTCCTGGGACTGAGAGGAACGAGCCTTGAGCAAGGAAATGAACTGACCTGGTCTACTGCCTCTGAAGTGAATTCGGAAGCATTTAAAGTATACCGGTCCAATGACGGAGTAGACTTTAGTTTGATAGCAACTGTTGCCACTGCAGGCAACAGCAACACGGTAAGAGCCTACGATTACTTAGATGAGCAAGTACCGGCCGGTATAAGCTACTACAAAGTAGTTGCAACAAGCCTTGACGGACTTGTGCAAGAGTCAAATGTCATTTACTTAGACAGAGGTGCAAACATGAACTTTGAAGTGTTCCCAATACCTACTGATAATGAGCTGATACTGAATTTAACTTCACAACTTGAAACTACTTTCTCGATAACTATTCAGGATCTTCTAGGTCGAATAGTCGATACGAAAAAGATCGATGCCAGCATCGGATTAAATGAGCTTTTATGGGATGTAAGTGCCTTGCCTGCCGGCGTGTACTTCGTAAACTACCATGATGGCCAAACTGATCGCAGCATGCGTTTTGTGAAGAAATAGAAGACTTTTTGACTTTGTGATTATCGTGAGGGAGGTACCGGAGGGTACCTCCCTTTTTTTGTGTTTCCGTATGCCCCCAATTTGCTTTATATCTCAAAGGAGTACGATCAGGATTTACATGCGCTAAGAAATTTTATATTTGGTGGACAATTGATTAACTTAGGGCGTGCAGCCATTTGGGACAATTGTGCACCAAAAACACCATAAAAAATGAAAAAGCTTATTCTCTTCCTTTGTCTGTTTAGCGTCTCATTTGGATATAAGCTCAGTGCTCAAGTAGGCGTAGGTCCTATCGAAAGAGTAAAAACAAAAGCCGGAGAATTCACCGAAGAGGACTTGTCCCGCTTGAAAGCATCCAAAACCATATTTGTTTATCGTCCTTCAGATGATCTGGAGACGCTGGAAAAAGCGATCAAAGAAGTATGGACAATTACTCCGATTGAAATGCGAAGCTACAAACAATTTGTGGATCAGCCGGTTTCTCCAACCACGAGCGTTTTCTCCATAGGTGGGTTGAATACAGAGGTACAGCGAAGCTCTGGCTCGGGCTACGACAATACACACATTTACCTTAAACTGTGGATGCCAGACGGCAAAAAGAAACAGCACCACTATGCTCGGATAGAATTGCATCCGCGCTATGTAGATTATGCTGCGGTGACTGGGGAGCATCGAGGTAATGCAGTTTCATATCTATATAAAAAGGCTAAATTGAAGAATTGGCAAACGGGTATGTTGAGGAATTATCTAAAGCAAGTAAATGATCTGCTCACAGCAGGAGAGGAGCAGTGGATATACGAGAGCAGAAACGACGCCCGAGCGGTGAAACAGCTCAAACAAGAAACACTGTATGTGGTGGATTATGCAATGGTCAAGTTTGGAATGACAACCGGCGATGAAAGCAAGCAGCACAAAGAGAAGAGCTTGTTTAAGTCTTACCCTTACAAGTACGAACTGATCTCAGCTGATGAGCTTAGCCAAAAGATACTAAGTGAAACAGAAACATTCAAATATGCCATCTATGTCAAGAGCTCCACAGACAAGTACCTGTCGATTTACGATAGTCAAACCGGAGAAACTGTGTACACGCATTACAAACCTGTTTCCTATAATCTGAAGGACGCTGATTTCAAGAAAGTTGTTGCCGCCATAGATGGAAAAAAATAGCAGCAATACATCCCAAATAAGCTGTCGAGGACTTTAAATTTTCAACCTCTTTTTTTGGAGCGAAAGGTTTTCCGGTCGTAGAAGCGGATTGCCTGTGCTCCGCTTGTATGGGGCAGCATCTGGCCTGCTCCTGCTCTCGCCAGCGCATCTCTCCGGCAAGCTCCGAGCTACGCTGGCGTGGCAGTCGCCACGGCCATATGCTACCCCATACCACTTCGCCCAGGGCTATTTTGCGCCGTCAGCCGGTCGCGTAGGGTGTGGGATATGAGATTACGGATTGTGCATTGAGTCCTGGATCTTACGTTGTCGGCGCATTCATTGCGTCTCTACTGTTATTTGCTGACTGCTTTGCATTTTTGCTGCTCATTTCTTTGCAGACTTAAAGCTGCTGTTTGCACCCTCCTCTATGCCACGTGCAATGCAGCTACAAGATAGCCCTGATCGAAAAGGAAATGCAGGTGCCAATGTGCCGACTGAGTGTGCCGGTAATACTGGCTCGGAGCTTGCCGTAGAGACAGTAGTACCGGATACACGAAGCGGTACAGTGGTACCTGCATTGGAATGGAGAGCAGGTAGCCCGTATCTACGAGCTTAATTTGCTTCGCTCCAAACAAAAAACAATGGTACTAACGCCGTACTTAACCGACACCTTGATCTAGCTTTTGAATGCTAAAATTTATAGTGGCCTTCAATGCGCCGAAAACCTTAAGTAGTGTACCAATAGTCACATTCTTTGAATTGTTTTCCAATTTTGATATCTGCGCCCGTTGAACGCCGACAAGTTGCCCTAACTGCTCTTGCGTAAGGTTTTGTTCCTTTCGAAGATTCTTGATTTGTTGAGAAAGAATCTCCACTTTGAGTTCGTACTCATAACGATCTCTTCTTTCAGTACCGATCTTACCCAAGGATTCATCTTTGAGTTCTTGAAGACTTCTTGTTTTCATTTCTTTTCGTTAAGATGATCAAGATACTTTTCTTTAAGTTTTTCCGCTCTAAGGATTTCTCTTTGTGGCGTCTTATTTCTCTTCTTGTCAAATCCATGAGTTGCAATTATCAGCGTGTGCTTTTCTTCCGAGCTCCAAAAGGCTAGTATCCTGTAGAATTTATGTGAGTCGCTATGGCGGAATTCAAAAATTCCCTTACTGTTCTTCAGTTTTTTGAACCAATCTCCTTTCAGACCAAGTGCAGTCTTATCAAATAGCATTAGAAATCTTTCCTGTACCTTCTCGTTTTGTGCAAAAAAGTACTGCTCAGCTTCCTTCAGGAATTTGATTTGGATTGGCTTCTTCTGCTTGCGCATGGTAACAATATAGCCATTTGTTTCCATTTATGGAACTGCGCGGTTCGCTTTAAGTTTGCCAAAGATTATGCCTAAATCACGGAGCTGCGAGAGAAACTGTTTAGAATTGCTTCGCGTGCAGGTGCAAAACAGTTCTTATTCAAACAAAAAAATCCTTTAAATTTGTGGTCCAAAACCGAAATGCACTATGTTAAGATTTGTGGGAGGGGCCGCAGTACTGCTGCTTTTGTTGTTGACTTCGTGTAATGCGCCAAAAAATGCGATGCCCGCTTTGTCCAAGGACTCGGCTTTTCTGATCGAGCAATATTGGCAACAGCCGGTTGTGGATTATCATATGGCGGAACGCAAGAAGGTTGATTCCGATCATTTTCAGATTTCTTATGAGAGCATTGGGGAGGAGTCAAATCCAACGATATTGCTGGTGATGGGTCATGCCACTACGGGCGTAGCCTGGACAAAGTATCTTATTGAGCCTTTGTTGGAAGCTGGTTACCATGTGATTCGCTATGACAATCGAGATACGGGAAATTCGTCCTGGGCGGCAGATTGGTCGGGCAAGAATCGATATGATCTTTCAGACATGGCAGGAGATGGCATTCGCATTTTGGATGAGTTGGGAAAAAAGGAGGCACATGTGGTCGGTATTTCTATGGGGGGAATGATCGGGCAGGAGATGGCACTAGCATTTCCTGAGCGGGTAAAGACATTGACTTCGATTGCTTCGACCGGGCACTTTTTTGATCCAAAGGTGACTTCTGTTTCGCCTGATTTGGCCTGGAAAAATGTGCGAATGGGCTTGAAGTACGGCATGAATCCGACTGAGTACATCAAGAAGATTCAGCGACGCTGTCAAGTGATTTCGTATCTGCGAAGAGATAAGGAAATCACCCCCGAAATGATACAAGTTTATACGGCTTTTAGCAAATTTGAAAATGAGCTGCAAAACAAGAATCCCAAGGCGGGCAAACATCATACTGCTGCGATTCGCAAATCTGGTTCGCGCCTGGATCGATTGATGATTCTGAAGCTTCCGGTATTGATTCTACATGGTAAAGAAGATCAGCTTGTGGTCCCTAAACACGTATCCAGATATGCGCCACTGCTGCGTAATCAAAAGACGGTTTGGATAGAAGAAATGGGGCATGTGCCGACCTATGAGCATGATGCCCGAATGGCCAGGGAGATTATCCAATTCCTGCAATCTGATTTGGTTACCGAAAATACCAAATAGCTCTGTGCTGTAGGCAATTAGTCCACCATATCGGAAATGATCTGTTGCAACCTTTTTCGATCATTTTCTATTTCTATGTACTTGGGCGGTGCGATCCGTTCCTCGCAATCAGCTAATGCGCAGCGCTCGCAGGTGGTATGTACAGTTCTGCGTTTGATGCTGCGATTGAACAGGAAGCCAAACGCTTTTCTGGATTCGTCATTCTCCAATACGCCGATGGTTACACTTTTGTAGAGGCTGTTTTCTATAGCGTCTGGATAGGCTATTGAGATGCAGAGATAGGAATCCTGAGTTTGGTAGTAATCAGAAACCTGCGCATCAATGACATACTTCTTGCTTCGGCCGATTTTGGAGGATGTGTACAACTTCTTGATGGTATTCACCGAGACCCAGCGACGGCAATAGTGCTCGTTGAGTTCATTTGAGTAGGGTTGCTGCAAGTGGGAGAGGTGCAGCTCTTTGGTCATACGGTAATTGAGTTTATCGTTGGATTGGTGTCGAATAAAGAATAGCTCCTTCATGTTGAAGAACTCTGGCAGAATATTGGAGAAGCGATGCAGTAGCATCTCTGGTGTTATCTGGTATTTCTTCAAAAGATTTTCGATCAGGCTGTTGTTCCACTCGGGATTGATCGCCCATTGCTTGAGATCTTCGACCAATTGCAATTGAGGAATCAAGAGTGCATTGGCGAAATAGGAGGATCGGAAGTTGTTAAGAAAGTAGCTGAATTTGGGACCGTCGAATACATTGGAAATGTATGGGCGCTCCTTCAGGTCCATATTTTGAAATCCTATTTCCTTTGCCAGTAAAAAACGTTTTTGAGCTGGGCTGAGTGCGCCGTTTAGGTACAGCGTTTTGCGTTTGGAAGAATAGATCGAACGGATGTTCCTGAGCTCCGCCTGCTTACCAATCTCCTGCACATTGACTTGAATTCCGTATTGATCCGCCAGGTGTTGCTTGAGTTCCGGCAACAGCAGCAGTTCCGTCTCTTTGCTAAGATGCTTGCTGCGAAACTCGTCTGCGGACTCTTCGAGGTCTTTGAAGTAGTTGTCGTGCAAGTATTGATAAGACCGGAGAGCGGCACTGAACAATTTCTCAGGATCTACCTGATAGTGCCTGGCTATGTTCAGGAAAGTATTGACAAAGGCATTTGTCTTGTCGGGGGCGGCCGCAAACACTTCGTAGATCTTTTCATTGCTGATCCCAAAGAGCTCCAGCGGGTAAAAGTGAAAGATATCTGAATTGATAAGGTTGAGTATTGGCTCGAGTTTTTTTGGGCCATGTTGGCTGACTAATTGGTCATAGCTGGTGCCTAAGGCTTCTGCCAGGGTCTGTATTTTATCTGGTTGCGGGTATTTCTTGCCTTTTTCAATCTCATTGAGGTATGAGACTGACATGCCGGAAATTTTGGCCAATTGCGCGAAAGAAAGAGAGGCTTGTTGTCTGTAGTAGCGCACTTTCAGTCCCAAAATGATTTTGAGGCGCTCTTTTTTGTCGGTCATATGCTGCTATTGGGCTGCGGTTGTATGGCCAAAGGTAACACTAAAAGCCGTTTAGTGTATAATGCAACAATTTTGCCTCTATTCGTTATTGATAGCATATTCGCACATAGCTAGTTTATGTGCTATTGGCGGAAATATTTTTTCTAGCGAAAATTTCGCTTTGAGTGAAAAATAGTTTAGCTTGCTGGTGTATTCAACCAAAAACGACCCAGCACAGAATGGAAGTAGCACAGGAAATAAGGATATTGAAGGGGCTTGAGTCTCGGTACACTGAGATTTTGACCCCTGCGGCGATGGAGTTTTTGCTCCAGCTACATGTGAAATTTAATGGCAGAAGAAAGGAGCTATTGGATTACAGAGCCAATAAGCAGCGGGCTATTGAACAAGGACAGGAGCCTGATTTTTTGACGGAGACAGCGTTTATTCGTGAAGGAGACTGGAAGGTTGCTCCAATTCCAAATGATCTTAAGGACAGGCGGGTTGAAATTACAGGTCCTGTTGATCGTAAAATGATCATTAATGCATTGAACAGTGGTGCAAATGTTTTCATGGCTGATTTTGAAGACAGTAATGCGCCTTCCTGGGAAAATGTACTGGATGGGCAGATTAACCTGAGGGATGCCATTAGGAAAACGATTAGCTTTGAAAATCCCAAAAGCGGCAAGCAATACAAGCTGAACGATCAGGTTGCTACACTAATGGTTCGGCCTCGTGGTTGGCATCTGGAAGAGAAGCATTTGGAAGTTGACGGGGAGCCTATGAGTGGTAGCCTTGTAGACTTTGGATTGTTCTTTTTCCACAATGCAAGCCAGTTGCTCGAAGGCGGATCAGCGCCCTATTTTTATCTTCCAAAGCTAGAGAGTCATTTGGGCGCTAGACTTTGGAATGATGTGTTTGTGTTTGCGCAGGAATATGGTGGAATACCTAATGGCAGCATTCGTGCAACGGTGCTGATAGAGACCATCCTTGCAGCCTTCGAAATGGACGAGATATTGTATGAGCTTCGTGACCATTCTGCAGGTCTAAACTGTGGACGATGGGATTACATCTTTTCCTTTATCAAGAAGCTTCGAAGTAAAGAGGGCTTCCTAATGCCAGATAGGGCCAAAGTGGGCATGACTACGCATTTCATGCGTTCGTATTCACAGCTGGTGATCAAGACCTGCCATAAGCGTGGCATTCATGCAATGGGTGGCATGGCAGCACAGATTCCGATAAAGGGAGATTCTGCGGCAAATGAAGCTGCATTGCAAAAAGTAAGAAACGACAAATTACGAGAAGTAAAAGATGGGCATGACGGTTCCTGGGTAGCTCATCCGGCCCTTGTAGGCATTGCCAAAGAAATATTTGACCAACACATGCCGGAACCTAATCAGATAGATCGCCAGCTTGAGGATCTTCAGATTAGTCAGGAGGACTTGCTCAAAATTCCTGAAGGCACTATTACCGAAACAGGCTTAAGGCAAAATATCAACGTCGGAATCTTGTATATAGAGAGCTGGCTTATGGGGCGTGGGGCTGCGGCCATCTATAATTTGATGGAAGATGCAGCGACTGCAGAAATATCCAGAACCCAGGTATGGCAATGGTTGCGTGGTGCGGGAAAGCTGGAAGATGGGCGAACTATTGATCAGGATCTGTACGAAGAATTGAAACTGGAGGAGATCGGAAAGATCGAAGCATATGTGGGTAAGGAGCGTTTCAAGTCGGGGAAGTTTCCTCAGGCAATCGAACTTTTCGATGAGTTGGTACTCAGTGACAGCTATGAAGAGTTCCTGACGTTAAATGCATATAAATTATTATAGAATAACTCCATAAAACTTACGATTATGAAAAAGATTAACGAAAAAGACCTGCGTTCAAAAGATTACAGAGGCTTTGATCAAAGCAAAGCGGTGCAAAGCTTTAACTCAGTGCAGTTTCAGCAGAATCAAACGCAGAATCGTTTTGAGCAGCCGAAGAAGCTGATCAACCCCAAGAAATTGAGAACAGAAGATTACAAGGGTTTTATCCACTAATCAAAAGGGGATAGTCGATCGATTACTAACATGGTATGAATTATGAATACTGTGTCGATTGTCCATAGCCAATCTACTGCATCAACTGAAAAATAGTGAGCGATTGACCGATGGCTCATGGAAGATATTTAGCATAATTTATTAATTCGAAATTAGACGTTACAAAACGATGAGTAAGCAACAAAGAATTGATGATCTTAAAAAAGAGTGGGAAAGCAATCCTCGGTGGAACGGTATTACCCGTCCTTATACCGCGGAGGATGTGATCAAGCTTAGGGGTTCCTTTGATATTGAGCACACACTTGGAAAAATGGGCGCCCAGAGATTTTGGGAGCTTCTTGGAAAAGGGGAGACAGTGACTGGTCTTGGAGCATTGACAGGCAACCAGGCAGTACAGGAAGTAACTGCAGGGTTGAATGCAATCTATGTGAGTGGTTGGCAGGTAGCTGCAGATGCAAATCTTTCGTGCAGCATGTATCCGGATCAATCATTGTATCCTGTGAATTCAGTTCCAACTCTTGTCAAGAGAATCAATAACGCGCTTCTCAGAAGAGATCAAATAGAGTCGATCGAAGGAGATGCGAGTAAGCACTGGTTGGTACCTGTGATAGCAGACGCTGAGGCTGGGTTTGGAGGCAACCTGAATGCTTTCGAACTGATGAAGATGATGATTGAGGCAGGAGCAGCAGGAGTCCATTTTGAAGATCAGCTCAGCAGCGCTAAGAAGTGCGGTCACCTGGGTGGTAAGGTTTTGGTGCCGACTTCAATGGCAATCCAAAAATTGATTTCGGCAAGATTGGCCGCGGACGTGATGGGTGTTCCTACCCTAATCATAGCCCGTACAGATGCTGATGCCGCGAATCTGATCACCAGCGATATTGACGAGACGGACAGAAAGTTCATCACAGGTGAGCGAACGAGAGAAGGATTCTACCATGTTAAGAATGGTATCGAGCCTTGTATTGATAGAGGATTGTCTTATGCTCCTTACTGTGATCTGATCTGGATGGAAACTGGTAAGCCAAATCTAGAGCAGGCTCGTAAGTTTGCAGAAGCAATTCACAAAGAATACCCAGGAAAGTACCTTGCATACAACTGCTCACCGAGTTTCAACTGGGCTAAGCATTTGTCTGTAGAGGAAATGAGTGTATACAGAGAAGAACTTGCTAAGATGGGTTACCGCTTCCAGTTTATTACACTGGCAGGTTTCCACTCTTTAAACACTTCCATGTTCGAGGTTTCCAGAAATTACCTAAAGAACGGGATGGCGGGTTATTCAGAACTTCAGCAGAAGGAGTTTGCACTACAGGAAGAAGGATTCAATGCCGTTAAGCACCAGTCATTTGTAGGAACTCCTTACTTTGACTACCTACAGAATACCATTCAAGAGGGACAGTCCTCTACTGTGGCGATGGCCGGCAGTACAGAAGAAGAACAATTTTAGAGTTGATTGAATGAATGTTAAACTCCGTGTAGACTGACTGCAGTTTACACGGAGTTTTTTTGTTGGCATAATCTGGCGCCTTATTAAGAAGGGACTAAGGATCTATCTTGCAATCGTCAACTTGTTGCTCACGCTAGATTTAGCGGTACTGAGTTGCAATAAGTAGAAACCAGTCGCTACTGTGGAAATGTCAAGCTGGATCGATTCGGAATTCACAGAGACGCGCTTTTCGAATACCACCTTTCCTGTCAGATCTACTATGCTTATGCTGGCTAGCTCATTCTGTATACCGGTGGCTTCGACTGTAATGAGCTCATGTCCGGGCTGAGGATAAGCCAAAAGAGACACGGCCTGCACTTGCTCAGTCCCAACACTTTCGCAGTTGAAAGGTACTTCGATCGTCGCAAGGCAATTACCAGCTGATGGTGCACCAACTGAGTAGCTATGAACACCAGCCAGGTCCACCTGGCCTTCTTGCATCGCATCACCAAGAATTTCAATATCCGGACAGTTACCAGCAATAGCTACTTCTGTAACACATCCTCCGCTCTGTAGAATTTCCACAAAATTCTCAGCCTGTGGCCACACGGTAACGGTTGTCGTTTCCTGTCCCATACCTGGGATCAAAGACCCGTCTTCGCATGCAGCTGTCAAAGTAATTTCATAGGAAATAGCACTGCAGGTTTCATTCGGCAGGTTGAGCTGATTTCCTGAGGCTGTTCCACTTGCAGGATTTATAGTCCAGGTATAGTCTGCTGTTCCTCCGGTAACTTGTCCAATAGCTGTTACCGATTCTCCGACACAGATATCCGTTGCCGATACGCTAGCTACTGGGTTTGTGGGGCAATCTGCGGCTTCGGGTGTCAGTGTAAATGTACCTTCGAAGCCTGTATCACCATTGTTGTTGCCGTTGCCATTTCCACCGATAGCACCCAGGTAAAAGGTAAGTTCACCTTCATCAGCGGGAGGGGCGATCCAGTCAAAGGTCCATGACCCGCTTGTGTTAACCCCGGAATGCTCAATTTGTTGGGTAGCACCGGTGTTATCGATGGCGGTACTTCCGGTAGACACAAACTGTCCGTCAAAAGAGTCGCTACTCAAGGCAAAACCGTAAGTCTCAAAAGGAGCATTGAAATATACAGTCATTTCGTAGGTCTCTCCAGGTAAGTAGCTATTCGCCAATTGACCCATACTATTCAGCACATCTACGTCGATATCGATACCAAATTCTCCCATTCCTGCTGCACCACCCTGGTGGCAACCGGAAACAGCACAGGAAGTTCCGTTCTGGCCGGTTTTATTGGCTGGTGGGTTGCCAGAGTTCGAATGTGCATCCTGGGTTTCTGATTGGTAAGCCATGATCAATCCCAGGATAAGGAAGCTAAGTAAGATTTTTCTCATAATAATATTTTCTTAATTGGTGAGTAAATAATTGCACAATTATCGGGTCTTCAAATTCTATGCTAAAGTAAGCGAAGTATTTGCCTGTATAAACTGAAAATGGCCATCAATTAGCGGGAGCTACCGATCCCACTTCATTGATGGCCATGAGTACTGTACGTATACTTTGCTAATTTAACCTAGTTGTCTATGTGAAATTGTCTCAGCTGCAACAATTTCGCGTGCTTTACCGATGCTTGGATTTCTGTTGCGACAGCGCATTCGCAACCCAGAAATCGGCATAGTTCCAAGACCATATATCTGTATTTGCCTGTTTATGAAAGAATTGCTGGCTTCTGATTTCGATTTGTTTGGTCCAAAGCTGCAAATGAGTCGCAGAAAGGTGATTGGTTTTCTCCTCTTCTTTTATGCCTGCAGCTAACAAAGGCAGATTTTTGTCTGAAACTTCCGTGAACAGAAAATCCCAATCTACTGCTACGCGATCAGCAATCCCAAGGTTGTATTCCGTTATACGGTAGTCCCAATTCACGAAACTGACTGCCACTGCAAGTATGAGCAGTGCCCAGGTATTCACTTTGAAAAGGTAATACAGGGTTTTCCTGTCCTTGATCTTGAAAAAGACAGTGAGCAAACCCACGGCCACCAAGATGAGAAATAGCAATACCCCTAGTCGCTTGTAAGCCAATCCATGACAATAGATATAACGGCTGTTGATGATCAGCAAAGTCATGCTCAAGATGCAGTTCTGGGCAATCCATCCATAGGCCAATAGCTTCAGCGTCCTGTTGTTTGAGATGTAGTTCAGGTTACCTCTAAAGTAATACAGCAGCACTGCCATTGCCATCAAAATCGAAAAGATCAGAAGGTAAGTTCCATAGTGCACCCGCATGCGCATCGCCGGAGCCGATTCGGCGCCCGACGCAAACCAAACGGTGCTGATGTCAAGCCCATTGACAGCCAATAGCAGCAGATTTAGTAAGCCAAGACAAATCATCGCGGTTTTTAGCTCCTCTTTCAACTTTAGCATTGAATCCGGCCAGGCACTTTTCAAACTGCTCTTGAATTTGAGGAAGGATCGGCTCATATTGTCATTATGTCGCCATTTTGTACGGGTTGATATGGGCAATACCAGTCTCCAGGTGAGTACCAGAATGATGGCCAGTCCAAACAAACTAAACAATAGCCGCTCGTAGCCGATCATCTTTGTGAACAACTCCGCTATTCGTTCGCAGGCCTCGCTTGCATAGCTATTAAAGGTTGGGTTTGCGGAGCTGTATATAAGAAAGAAAAACACAACGATGATAAGTGGCACAATGGAGACCTTGAGTATAGTTCCTGCCCGATGTCCCGACGGAAAAATGTCCTTATTGCGTTCAAAAGCGTTCACGATATTTGCCGGCAGATAGGCAATCTTCTTGAATGTGTTTAATATGCCGTAGAGGGGAAAGGAGTAATGATGTTGCATTAGGAACCCGGCAGTCACAGCCATCGATAAGCTATAACTACACTTGGCAAATGCCGAGTTACTCATCACTACCGCAATCGCCAGCAAAAAGGAACAAAGAGCGGACAGTCCATAGGCTTTTTGTTGACTTTCTTCTCGGAAAAAGAAGAAGTTGGAGCCCAGCACAAATCCAGTAAAAAGAAGTATGTTAAGTCCCCACTGTTGCTCCCAAAATAGGAGATTGTACAACAATACTCCGATTAGTGTAGTCCACAAAAACATTTGATTTGCTTTCATTTTCTGTGTATTTGAAAGTACTTTGAGATTCAAAGTAAAAGGGTCAAAAAAAATTATTTACGGTTCTTTAAAAGTGCCTCAAGCGCATCCAAATGCTCGCCAAAGGCTTTCTTTCCCTTCAGGCTCACCCTGAAGGAGGTGTTGGGGCGTTTGCCGATAAAAGACTTGCGAATCTCTATATAGCCTGCCTTTTCCAAAGCAGTAATGTGGCTAGCCAGATTTCCGTCGGTCAATTCCAACATCTGCTTGATGGTCTTAAAATCTACCCAGTCATTTACCACTAGAATAGACATAATACCAAGGCGGACCCGATGATCGAATGCCTTGTTTAGTTGTTTGATTATGCCTTTCATCGCTCGTATTTTACATACATGGCTATGCCGTACACGATATGCAATACACCAAAGCCTATAGCCCAAAATAGCAAACTATACTCATGTACTAGTGCAGCCAACAGCCCTAATGCAATTTCACAGAGACCAAGGTAGTATATGTCTGTGTGCGTATATTTTCCACTGTTTAGGCATGCCATACCATAAAACAACAGGGTTGTAGCAGCAATCAGTTCATATTGCCCTTGCTGCAATTGAATCAGGCAAAATAAGCCCCCTGCAGCAAGTGGTATGAAGAAATTGATCAGCATTTGCCGACTATTGTGGTCCCAAATCGGCTGATTCTCCTTCCTCGCCTTTCGCACAGTAAACAAGATGCCGGCTGCCAGGGCCAGCACCAACACAATTCCGGCATCCAAAAGGAAGAAGGTCTCAAAGTCCAAACCCCATTTACCGGAGTTACGAGCAGAATAGTCATTGAGTGACTCGTAACCCAAATACATATAAGCTACCGCTGCCCCAATGAGTGCAAAGGTCCCAGCCGCAATGCCCGATAATCCGCTAAGGGATAAAAACCGGCTCGACCGCTTCATCATGGTCCGCATTTCCTGCAGGGCTTCGAGTTGCTGCTGTTCTGTTGTCATGGCTGGAAAGTACTTTGTAGTTCAAAGTTAATGGGATTTGTCGATAACTGCAAGTTTTTCCAACCTCCGTAATCCGTTATCCCAAATCCCAAATCCCTATATTGCAAGTAAACAAAAGAGCGACAAAATGAAATATCTTGGAATGGCACTAATGTTGGGAGGGCTCCTATTCATGTTTGTTTCCTGGATCAAAACAGGTCAAATTTCCTATGTGCTTGCAGGGCTGGTGGTAACCGGAGTAGGTAGCCTGATTACGCAGCAAGCGAAAAAGCGGGAGAATCAATAACTGGTACAAGCACTACAGATGGAAACCAAACAACCGACAGCATTAAAACTGATGAACTGCCAGGCAGAAAAGTTTACACTACCAGAGGGGCTGAGCTACTTTAATACTGCCTACATGTCACCTTTACTCAAAGAGGTTAGGGATAGAGGCATGGCGGGATTGAGGAAAAAAGAGAATCCCAGACGATACAGTATGGATGAGTTCTTCGGTGATGTAGAACAGTTGCGAACCACATTTGGCAGATTGATTCATGCGCCGGCGAAACAAATTGCGGTGATTCCGGCTGTCTCTTACGGTATGGCCAATGCTGCGCAAAACATTTCTTACAAAAAGGATGGTGAGATCATCTGTGTAGAGGAGCAGTTTCCAAGCAACTATTACCCTTGGGAGATGGCTGCCAAAAGCAACAACCAGCGGTTGAAACTGATAAAAGCTGGTCTGGAAGCACAGACACGAGTAAGGCAGTGGAACGAGAATATTCTTTCTGCAATCGGTGAAAGAACGACAGCCGTTTGCATGCCGCATGTGCACTGGGCGGACGGAAGCCTCTTTGATCTGAAAAGTATCAGCCAGGCCTGCAAGCAGCATTCAGCATACCTGATTATAGACGGAACGCAATCCGTCGGAGCGCTGCCCCTGTATCTGGATGAAATTCCTTTTGACGTACTGGTTGTTGGGGGATATAAATGGCTACTTGGTCATTATGGTCTAGGGCTCGCGTACTACTCTTCGGAGTTTAACGATGGAAGCCCGATTGAGGATAATTGGATCAACAAGGAAAATAGTGAAGACTTTACTGGCTTGGTGAATTACAAGGATCGCTATAAAGAAGGTGCAGCCAGATACTCGGTAGGAGAGCAGTCCAACTTTGTGCATGTGCCAATGTTGCAGGCTGGTCTTGAGCAAATATTGGAGTGGGGGCTCGAGCAAATACAGCATTATTGTCAGCGCCTGCACCAGGTGTTAATCGAGGGTTTAAAAGGTACTGATTATCAAGTGCAATTGCAGCATCAATCCTCCTCGCATCTAACAGGAATTCGGATTGCTGAAGACATGAATATGGATCTCATCAAACAAACATTGGATCAGCAGGATATCTTCGTCTCCTACAGAGGAGATGCCATCCGCGTCTCCTTTTATGTATTTAATACGGAGCAGCAAGTTCTCAAGTTTGTGCGGGTGTTGAAAGAGCTTTACAGCAAATGAATGATGGTGCCGGATCTTCTTGAGCAATTGACTAAAAAGTGAATAAACTTGTGCAACTTTGCGCTCATTTAGAAATCAAAGTTCTAGAAGTGAAATTAGTCAAACGTGTGGTCCTACTTGCGATCTCTGCACTGTATTTTGCCCAGCTGCAAGCCCAGATTGTCACTGACAGACCCGATCAAACGGAAAGCTCCTCAACAGTAGGATTAGGAAATCTGCAAATCGAATCTGGTCTCTTGATAGCCTATGAAGGTGATTCTCTTAGCTCCAGCCGAAATCTTCTTGCACCAACCAGTCTGTTTAGATATGGAATCACCAAGGGAATTGAATTGCGATTCTTGAGCCAATTCGAGACCTTAAAAAATGAAACGGGCACAGTACAAGGTATCAGTGACCTTGAGATTGGTACAAAAATTCAGGTTCTGCAAGAAGAGAATCGAAACACCGAAATCGCATTTCTGTCACACCTGGTGATGCCGACTGGGACAACAGAAATTTCGGGAGATACCTTCGGAACTATTAATAAGATCAGCATTGCCCATGAGCTTGGTGGTAATTTGGGACTTGGGTATAACCTTGGATACAATTACTTAGGAGAGGGCAACGGCGACCTCACATACTCTGTTGCTCTGGGTGTCGGTGTAAATGATCGTGTAGGCCTCTACATTGAGCCATACGGCGAATTGCAAAATTGTGAAGATTTTTTGCTAAATGTGGATGCTGGAATAACCTATTTGGCCAACGAGGATCTGCAATTCGATTTTTCCTTTGGAACGGGAACTGAAGAAACCATGAATTATGTCTCCGTTGGATTTAGTTGGCTACTGAAAGGGGAAGTAAACTAATAGCACAAGACCAAAATCCTATT
>JAHDEE010000321.1 GCA_020629005.1 Chitinophagales bacterium | reverse complement strand
CCTTTAAGGGCTTCTATTTCTGTCATCCTTCGTTGCTCGTCAGTCACGTAGCTACTTAAAGGTGTCACATACTTTGTTTACGCAGCACTAGCTGTCAGCTTGTTTTCGGTTGCAGGGAACCATTGATTGTGAGAGTACTGTCCACAGAGGAAAACTCGTTCGCGCTGATGTTTTTGTCGAACCGTAGGAGAAATTCTGTCATTTTCTTGTCCTGCGATGGTGATCTGGACGGTGATCCCCTTTATTGCTCATGTTCGAGCTGTACAGACCATTCTTCAAAGGTCTTGTCAAGGAAAAGAAGCCTGCGCTTAAGCCAGCCTTTCATAAAGTCTACTTCATCTTCAAAGTCTTTTGCCTTATACAAATTTGGCCAAACCTTCACCCCCATGGTAGGCCAGCGCTTAAAGTTGCGTTCTTGTGCATTATCTAAAAGCTTGCATCGCTGATCAATCCAGTTCATTAGGTTTGCTTCACTCAGCAGATTGCTTCTTAGTTGTTTCCATCGCTCAATTAGGGCCTGTTTGTAGGCTGCATCTTCGAGCAGTCGTTCCCACCAAAATGGAACATGGTAGGCTTTGTCTTCACAAAGGCGATTGAAATTCATCAGTAGATAGCCTTCGTTTTCCTTTTCACAGTTATATCCGTTGCCGAAGGCCAGGTTAAAATCCCACAGTGGTCCCATGTGGAGCTTACCTCCTTTGCTGTCTCGATCCTTATAGAGAAAAGTGCTTACCCGGTAGCCGTCTAAATTATAAGAAAGTTCGTTGAGCAAAAAGAAGTCGATAAAGGATCGTACATCAATGTACTTCGCATATCCTTTGTCTTGATCCCCAAAGAAATCTGACATCAGTGCATCTTCGAACTGATCCATGTAGTTTCGTATGTATTGGAACTGCTCTTCCGCCAGCTTTTGCTTTTTGGGTCGATGAATCTGAAAGCGGATTTTCTTGCTACTATCTGCTGGGGCACGATATTTTGAGTGCCAATATTTTGTCTTGTTTCCAGTTCGTTTATCGATTTTAAGTAAATAGGCTCCAGTGAGAGCATCTCCACTTAGATCATCGCTCTCGAGCTTTTCCAGGTTCAGTCGTCCACCACTGCTTTTGATTTTTTCCATGAGAAGGTACACGCCCTCATATTGTTCATTAATTAGCAATTCACAAAAGGCAGTTCTTGGTGCATAATGCCCCATCTGGCGAGCAAGGTGGAAGACCAGGGCATTTCGCATCATGGTTTTGTCTGAATAAGGCCCATAGAGTATCCAATCGTTATCTGAAGGCATTCCCAATAAGCTTTGATCCAGTTTCTTTCCATTGCCATCATAGGTTGTAAAGCCATAGGACTTTTTTGGGAATCTGGTTCGCGAACTTGAGCCGCGTTGTTCAATCTTTATCGAGATGGAAGAGCTGTCTTCTTTACTTTTCTCTGTTCCGGTCGGAAGCTCAATGATCAAGCTCGCATCTATTTTGGGATCGTCGGGTATATGTTTTTGATCTGTATTGATCCTCAGCAAAGGCAGATCGCTTGCTTCCAGCTCAACCGGTGCCTGAAACCAATCTGGTAGGGGCTCTGAAGTTTTCACTTGTTTGGTGGAGGCATAAAGGGCAAACCAGGCTGTCAGGTCTTTGGACTTGGAGCTATCGTTGTTGATTTGAATGGCCAGCAGGTTTTCGCCCTCTTGCAGTTTGTCGCGCCACTGCCAGGATGGTATTAGAAACTGCTCAGGTTTACCGCCCTGGTAGATCCGAGCTTCTCGTATGCCGGGTAGTTTTGCATTCCAATCCTGAAATTTTCCGATATCCCAACTGTTACAGCGGGCAATTTCCTGTCCGTTTAGAAAAGCGATAAAAGCATCATCGTAATCTGCAAAAAGCAACAGATCGCGGATTGCATCCAGGTCTGCTATTTGGAAATTGATCCGGAGATAAAGCGCTCTGCATGGTTTTACAACTGTCTTGTCGTCCTTGTCTCCAAATCCCAGGGGACCAGGACCCCTGCGCCAACTATCATCCTGGAATCGTGGATCGTGCCAGCTGGAATCCGGCTTCTCTTTTTTAGAAGCTACAGCATGGTAATTCCATAGCATTTCGGGTTGCACCAGGCTAAGCCAATTGTGTTTCAGTCTGTCCGTATCTTTGATCGGTTTACAGGAAAATTGGCATCCTGATAAGGCAATCAGTGTGATGAATAAGATGAAATGATGGAACCTGTTGACTATGCTCAATTGCTTCATTCCGAAATTAAAGGTGGTCAAGAATTTTCTGAATAGCCAAAGTAAGGACTGATCACTAGCAATCAAAGTGTTATCCTAAACAGCGAGATACAAAAAAAGGGAGTAGCTCTCGCCACTCCCTAAAAGTTCCACGTATAACAAATTAATTGATCTTATGGTTCTCGAGGAATTACATTAAGTACCTCGCACGCTTCTATTTCCAGAACGGTCCCATCCGTCAAGGTGACTGTTGCTCTTTCAACTCCTTCATTCGGATTTTGATCGTCGTTTCCTTCGTCTTCTGAATCACCAGACTGCCCATTTTCCGAATCACCAGACTGTCCCTCTTCAGAATCTCCGGGCTGCCCTTCTTGAGAATCACCGGACTGTCCCTCTTCTGAATCACCTGATTGCCCTTCTTCAGAATCACCGGACTGGGTGCTGCCAGAGCTCCCATTCTCAGCGTCTCCACTTCCGGAATCGTCTGATTGGCCATTCTCGGAGTCTCCGGATTCGCCTTCTTCAGAATCACCGTCTTCTCCATCATCATCTCCACCGTTCACAGCATGGGCACTGATTCCGGTTTTGCCTCTTATTACAGTAGCCACTGTTTCTCCGTCAAAATTTTCAAGGATGAAGTTTTCAATGTCTTCGCAAAGCTCGATTCCTGTACTGTTTACATCCCCAGCTGTAGAAGGAACGTGATCTTTACCACAAGAAGCAATCAATAGGCCCAGCGAGAACAAAAAGATCAGTAATACTTTATTCATGATCTGCAATTAAAAGAATGACTAGCAGCTGTTCTGTGCAGCGGATTAGTGCTAATGTGCTAATCTATCGTTTTCCAAATTTAAGGTACAGAAATGATTGAGGAGTTGCCCAGGCAAGGCAAGATTTTAGAATCTTGCATACAAACCTGTCTTTAATCCGACAGCCTCAAGGCGAAGATCATAACTCGGAAGCTTTACATTGGAACTTAGTCCTCGCGTATAATGTGGCGATAGTTCAAATTGCAATCTGCCCACTTTGTAGGTCAGCCCCAGGGCAAATTCACCAGTGATTAGGTTGTTCTGAATTTCTCCTTTTTCTACAGTTCTTATATTTCTGATTTTGTCACTGGCATCTAGAACGCGAACTCCGCTGTCTTGCAAACGAGAAATGGTCATTCCAGATTTACCAAAAAAGCCCCATTTGGGTCCTGCAAAATCAACCCGAAAGATGAGCGGAACAGACACATATTGCAGGTACTCCCGTCCTTTAACAGTCAGTTCATACACTTCTCCTTGCTCCCAGTTTTGTAGTCCGGCATATTGAAAGCCAATCTTGTTGGTGGTGGCTGTAGAATGCAAACTGGCTAGCAATTCGCCCTCGTTCTGGTGGCGTACGAGAGAGCTGTACAGGTTATCCCACTGATAATAGTTGATTTGCAATCCCGTTTCAATACTCATGTGGTTTGAGAATGTAAAAGAGAGATCAATCCCGCCGTTTTGCGACAACACTGCTTTTTCGCTGTGGTTGTAATAATCTGCAAGTACACTTCGGTCCTGGTCCCCATCTTTTGAGATTAGTAGGCGATGCATTTCTGCCGCTCCAATGCTTAGTCCGACTTTCCAGGGTCTTTGCTTTGGTTTAGGAATCAGGATCGCTTCGTTGTCGATGCTTCTTTTGGTAAATTGTTGATCGGCAAGCCTACTATTTAGATGCTGGATCGGTTGCAAGTTTAGCTTTGTGATTGGTTCTATAGACCTGGCACCAGGCTCCAAGATGGTACTAACATTGCTCTGTTGTCTGTTCTCTTTTGCATTTAAAAGATTATCCCTACTGCCTTCCAATTGCGTTCGGCTCTGCACACTTTTCCTATCGCTAGTTGCCTCATCGGTGGCTGGAAGCAGAGAAAATGTGTTCGTTCGGGATGTTCGCGAAGGTATAGCCCAATCAAGGGGCTGAGTTTCCTTGCTATCGACCATGCTATTCCCAGATCCTGCTCCAGACTCCAACTGTTGCTTGCTTTGCTCGAATGGTATATTTCTGCCTCTGGATGCAAGTAATTTCTCTTGGGCCGAACCGTCGGCTTCAACAGGATTGCGTTCTTGTATAATACTTTTCGCCTGCGGCTTAACAGAACCTGGAGTCTGCTTTTCTTCCGGCTGAATAGTCCATTGCTCGGATGCTTGCAAGCTTGTTTTAGATCCATAAACAGGACTGCTTTCCGATTGCTGCAAGAGCTTTTTTAGTGAAGGCTGCTCGATACTGGTCTGAATGCCCAGATAGAGACCAAATAGGAAGGCAAACAAAACCATGAATGCTGTCCCTCTGTTGCTTCTGGACTTTTGGTCCTTTCTGCGATCCAAATAATTCTCCACCGCGACCCATACCGAAGCATCTGGCTTGGAACCCTCTTGACCCATAGCATTGCGGGTCATTTCTTCGAATGAATCTTTTTTGTGCTCTTTCATCATTTTGCCAAATTGATGTTTGATTGCGAAAGTCTCTTTTTGAGCAAGACTTTGGCCTTGAACAATTGAGATTTGCTTGTGCCTTCGCTGATTCCCAGCTTTTTGGCAATTGCTTTATGCGGCATTCGGTCAATGACAAACATATTGAAAACCAATCTGTAGCCCAAAGGCAAGTTTCTGATTTCCGTCAGCATTTCCTGATAGGTATATTGAGGTTGCCACTTCTCAGATTCATCAGGAATCGGTGGTTCGGATTCCAGTTTGTCGATGCTCACAAAGAATGGGTTTTTCTTTTGCTTCCTTAGGTATTGCAGTGAGGTGTTGATCATCACTTTACGCATCCAGGCTCGCAGCTGATTGGTGCCTTTGTACTGATGCAGGCTTTCAAAAATATTGATGAATCCTTCTTGTAAGACGTCTTCAGCTTCCTGCCTTCTCTTTACATATCGCAAACAAACCCCCATAAGCTCATAGCTGTATCGATTATACAGTTCCTTTTGTGCTTTTCTGTTGCTATTCAGACAAGCTGTCAGTAGTTCTTGTTCACTTAGTTTCTTCATACAAAGTGCCGAGCTAGAGCCTATTCACTAAAGATGCGTCAATGTGCTTGAAGTTGTCTCATAATCTGATTGGAAGAGGAAAATTGTAAGTTTTTGTGTGTGTATTGTAAAAATGGCGGCAAAGTTTGCTTTGCGGCTACGAAGATGGTTGTGTCATAATAGCCCTGATCGG
>JAHDEE010000052.1 GCA_020629005.1 Chitinophagales bacterium | reverse complement strand
GCGCCTAGGCTGACAAAAAGATAAGCTCCTTAAAGGTGTCACATACTTTGTTTACTCAGTACTAGCAACCAGAAGATTGTAAAACAACTGCATTATATGGCAGGGAAGGGCAAATAGACCCGCTTGATTTCCCGTCTCATTATTAGCTTTGACTTAGGGATTGTCATTAGAAGGCGTTTTGCACCACAGCGCACAAATTATTCCGGTGGCTACTCCTGCATTCAGTGATTCTGCCTTGCCAGAGCCGGGAATGGTCAAAAAATGCTGAACCTGCGACCGTACTTCGTCGCTTAAGCCTCTGGACTCATTGCCAATGACCAGAAATGCTGCATCCGGAAAGCTGTAGTCGTGGATGCTGCTGCCCTCAATGTCGGCTGCCAGGCATATTAAATCCGGATGCTGCTCCAGTAGCCCTAACAACGGGGTACGCTTGTATTGGACCCTAAAAATGCTGCCCATCGAAGCCTGCACCACCTTTGGTTGAAAGGGATCAGCGGTGCTAAGTGAACCGACCACCTGCCGGATACCAAACCAGTCAGCTATTCGCAGTATGGTGCCGAGGTTGCCGGGGTCCTGGATACCATCGAGCAAGAGAGTCTTTCCCTGCTGATTAATGGCGAAATCGCTGTCTTGAGCATGTACCAGTGCCACTGCTGCATTAGCTGTGCTCAACTGGGAGACCTTCTTTAGCTCTTTTTCGTTTACAATTTGATACTCAAGGGCCTTTTTCTGAACCTGGGCCTCATTTTGGCTTATCCAGTGTTCTGTGGCGTACAGCTTGTAAATCTGGTATTGACTATCTATTAGCTCACGGACTATTTTAGCGCCTTCGGCCAAAAATAATCCATGCTTTTGTCTGTATTTCTTTAATTTGAGCGATTGAGCCAGCTTTTGCTGACTTTTTGAAATAGCGACCATTGAGAAACATTTCTGCAAACATACTCTTACTTTTGATTTCCACGCTTTGGTTCGCCTGCTCGAATACCAAATTCCTGCAAAAGGATGAGTTGCTGTACAACGATACTCAGATCAGGATTCTTGACGAGCAAAACAACAGAAGCAAAAAGGGTCTTGAGGGAGACTTGCGCCGCTCTACGTATCCGAAACCCAACCGAAAGGTGATGGGGCTTTGGAAATGGAATTTGTGGGTGTATAATCGCACACAAAAGCATGAAAATGGGATTGGCGGTTGGATTAAAGAGCATATTGGCGAGCAACCAGCGCTCCTGGATAGCACCCAATTGGAAGCTTCGGTGGAGCAGCTACGGAAAAAGCTTTTTAGAAAGGGTTTCTTCTATTCTGAAGTAGAATACGAAACAAAAATTGAAGGCAAAAAAGCCGAGGCGATTTATACTGTGAAGCTCAATCGTCCCTACATGGTCAACAAGGTCTACTGGCCGGAAGACGATACTGAATCCACTAAACTGCTATTGCAATCTAAAAACGAAAGTCTACTGGAGGAAGGAGTACAGTTCAATACCGGAATGATGAGTGGCGAAAGAAACAGAATCGTTCGATGGATGAACGATCGTGGCTACTATGATTATAACAAGAATTACATCTACTTCGATCTCGACAGCAGCAAGACCAACCATACGATAGACATTTACTTGAGGCACAACCAGCCGAATGGCAGAGAGAACAAGGCAGATACCCTGCATCAGCAATATACGATCAACAAAGTGTATATCGTGCCGGGAAAGCTATCGGATGAAATTGGTGGCATTACCGATACACTGGAGTACAGGGATTACACGGTATTGCAAAGCGGCAAACAAAGATTCAAACCTAAACTCTTCGATGATTTTCTTCTCATCCGTCCTGGCAGACTATATAGCAAGAAGTACCATGAATATACTTTGAGTCATTTACTTGGTCTGGATGCCTTTCGGTTCGTTGACATTCGCTATCCCAATGTGGGAGACGGTAAACTTGACTGCTATATTTTCCTCACGCCTTCCAGGAAAATGCAAATGGCAGCAGAAGTTGAAATTGACAATAAGTCTGAGCGCTATCTTGGAAATGGCTTTATTGGTACCGCTTTAAGCTTTAACTATAAGAACAGAAACGTTTTTAAGAAGGCCGAGCAGTTTCACCTTGATCTTTTTGGAGGAGTACAATTTGATCGTATTTCAACGACCGACTTTATCAATACTGTTGATGTAACGGCACAGGCAAGCTTCACCTTTCCTAAGTTTCTTGTTCCATTTCGACTGAATAATGTGAGTCAGTATTTCAAGCCTTCGACACAGATATCCTTGTCTTCAAACTATGTTAAGAGGATTTCTTACTATGATCTGACTTCAACAAACTTGTCGTTTTCCTATGACTGGAAAGAATCGGAAAGAAAACGTCATATACTGACTCCGATCAATCTGAATTTTGTGAAGCTCTTGCGTACAGATTCCCTTCGTTTTGATACGCTGGAAGCTCAAAACCCTCTGTTTGCCAAGTCCATTGAAGACCAGTTTATCATCGGTGGAAACTATACTTTCACCTATACCAATCGGGTGGTGAATTCAGATCAGAATTTCATTTTCTTTATGGGAAATCTGGAGCTCGCCGGAAATGCATTGAGTGTATTAGACGCCGGACTGAAGCCTGGTAGCGAGAAATTGCAGATTTTAGGAAATAATTATTCTCAATTCACCAGAATACATGCTGACTTCCGTCATTACAATCTCTTGCCTTATAATACTTCTTTGGTCAGCAGAGTGGTGCTGGGAGTGGGTGTTCCTTACGGCAACTCAACGGTACTTCCTTATTTCAAGCAGTTCTTCGTTGGTGGGCCAAACAGCGTGAGAGGCTTCCGATTGCGGGGTTTGGGTCCTGGGGAACAGCTTTCAGAAAACGAACTGGAACACACCGGAGAAGTCAAGATTGAATCTAATCTTGAATACAGGTTTGGACTCATCAGCTACATCAAAGGAGCCATATTTCTGGATGCAGGAAATGTCTGGCTGCTCGACAAGCAGGCGGAGGTAGGAGGATTTTCTGCAAAGGATATGTTTGCCGAAATGGGTGTTGGAACCGGTTTTGGTCTGCGACTTGACTTCACCTACTTCATCATCCGTGGTGATTTGGCGTTTCCTATTCGCAAGCCATTCCTGCCCGCGGGAGATCGCTGGACCATACACAAGATTGAGCCGCTGAGCAGGTCCTGGAGAGCAGACAACCTTACACTAAACCTGGCAATTGGATACCCATTCTAAGGGCTTTCGGTTGCTGGATGCTCGCCGACTTGATACTTTGATCATGCGCTTGTAGCAGCTAAAGATACTCTTGCGAAATAGCTATTTTTGCAGCATGAACGCTGACCAAAAGCCCAAGAAGTCTTCAAGCAAGGTGCTACTGTACTTTTTCCTATTGCTCGCCTTTATGTTTGCCGGAATCATATTTATCAGTAATACTGGCAATCATGGAACAAACAATCGCGGTAATAGAAACCTAACAGCCAAAAAGCCCAACAAAGGCAGTCGGAGCAGTGCCAATACCAGCGGTTTGGATGCCGGACAGCTTAATGCTTTGGGAGCGAAGCAGATGGAGGCGGAAGATTATGAAGCAGCTGTTCAGACCTTTAAGGAGGTGGTTAAAGTTAAGAGAGATGATCCGGCAGGTTTTCATAATCTGGGCATGGCGCTCTTCAGTTTGAAACGATATGAGGAATCGCTGCCGTACTTTCAGGAGGCCGTAAAACTCAATCCTTCATCGGAGGAGAGTCTGTTGAGCTTTGCAAACGCAGCCAGGTTAAAAGGTGATTTGCATGTGTCGAGGCAGATTTTGACTGATTTGCTAAAATTGAATTCGCAGAATTCCAAGGCATACATGAACCTGGGCTTGACTCATGATGCGGAGAAAAATTTGCCAGATGCCATTGGCGCTTACCTCAAGAGCCTGGAAATTCAACCCGACAATCCAACAGCCAGATACAATCTTGGTAATGCTTATCTGCGCTCGAATCAATTGAGGCAGGCAAAGGAGCAGTACGAGCAGGCGATTAAGCTCAATCCTAGATATGCCAAAGCCTATTCCAACCTTGGCAACGTATATCTACACGAGGGAGACACGCTTGCCTCTCAAAGATATTTCAAGATGGCATTGCAGCTAGACCCTTCGCTGAAGCAAAAAGTGAAATCGACAAAGAAGTAGTCATTTCTTTCGCCATAGACGCAGGTAAATTGGGTAGGAGCGGAATTCCTTTTCAATCACCCAGTCTCTTTGCAGCTCTGCCATGTGCTTTGGCAGAAATCCATTGTTGATGTTAGTCTGAAGCAGGTAGGAGTTATCTTTCAGGATCTTTTCTCTAAAAGGCTTGAATCTTCGTAAATCACCATTCAGATCTGTGGATTCTCCAGTTTGCAACATAGGAAAGCTGGCCAACACCTCTTCATAAGCGATGTCTTTTTCATCGATGTATTCCAGCATTTCAGCCTTCATGCTGTAGTAGGGCAAATGGCCCAGCGTGGCATCCCATCCCATGCCAAAGCGATCAGGATACAACCAAAGATGCCCGGTCAATTGTCCAACAATTAGCAAGCTAAGACAGAGTCCACTAAGCCATCGACTCCTTAAATTGATCAACAGACTCAAGCAAAGAAGACCAACCATCAAATACTGCAACATGTAGTAGCGATGCATCATGGGGGATTTCTGCGGGATCATCGGAAGACTAAACAGCACAAAAGGAATGAGAAATAGAGCTATTATCTTCCATTGTTTTGTAGTAGGAAATTTGCGGTTCCAGGCATACAAGACTAAGGCGAAGCCAGTGGAAATCCAAACGAAGAGTCTGCCAAAGTCGACAAATCGCCAGAGCAGGAACTGGGTGCGCTTGTAGCAATAGAAGCTCTCCCAGACCATACCATAATGATGCGACCATCGGCTACCCGGCTGTCTTACTAACCAGCCTACTTGCTGATAGTGAATTCCATAGTAGGCAATGGTAATGAGGGCAGCTGGCAGGTAAGGCAGAATGAGATACACAGCCTGTCTAACTCCCCGCCTTTCTTTATCGAAAAGCATGTTGAAGAGATCAAAAACATAAAGCAACAAGGCCCAGTAAATGCCTCGCAGGCTCACCACAGCCATACCGATAATAAACAGACTGAGCAGTTTTCGTTGTTCCGAAAGGATGCACCATAAAGCACCAAAGCTGAAGGCCAGCAGTACTACATCCGACGTGCCCATGACACACTGTGTAAGGATCGTTGGTTCGATCCAAAGCAGCAGCAAAGCAACAAAAACCCATTTGCCTTCCAGAAAGTGATCGGCAATCTTGAGCCAATACCAGGACATCATCAGGAGGAATGGCCAAATTGCCCAATGGCTTACTGCCAACGTTTTCCCGAACAGTGTCCAGGCAGCCGCCAGATACACGCCGTAACCCATCGGGTGGCCAGCATCAACTTCTGCATTTGGGATTAATTGTGAAAATCCGGAATCATAAAAGTGATGAGCAAACTGACTTCCCAGCAAAATATTGTCCCAAAAGAAAGGGACAGCAGAAGACAGGCATGTCAGAAGTGTGTAGAAAACAAAAGAGAGCAGGAATAAGCTGCGGTGACTCATCGTTCACAGATAGATGCTAAACAAGTCGCAAATTAGCTCTTTTGGAGCTGAATTTATTCAGAGAAATTCGCTAATTCTCTGTTCCTTTTCTCTTAGAAGGCATTGTATCTTTTGATCCGGCACTTCAATTATTCATAGAAACCTGCAAATCATGCATAAATTTATCCTGTTCCTAGTCGCTGTCTTTCTGTCTATGACCCTAAGCGCTCAATCCGAACTGATCGATGTTCCCTCCAGCATCGAAGAGGTGACTGTTTTTCAATCCGGCGCGGAAATCACAAGGTCAGCCAAAATAGATCTTCCGGCAGGCACATCGGAGTTTGTACTGAGTGGTTTGTCAAAATCCCTGGTGGCAGATAGTTGGCAGATTGATCTAGGGTCTGGCATTGAACTGCTTTCGATTACAAAAAAGAACAACTTTCTAATCGCTGAAAAGAAATCTGCGGAAATGAAAGTGGTGGAGGATAGCACCAGAATAGTGGAACGGGAAAAAAGGGAGCTAGAAGCACGAATGGCGGTGCTACAAGGCGAAGAGCAAGTGATCACCAAGAACATGCAGATCAATGAAAAGTCTGCGGTAGTAATTAGCGCTGAGCTGAACAGTTTGGCAGACTTGTATCGCAAAAGAATGACCGAAATCAAGATGGCCATGCTGGATCTGGGGGATGAACTTCGCCAAAAAAATGAACTTTATAATCGATTGAAGCAGCAGCTTAATATACACAGAGGAGCCAATCGAAAAAGTGTCAGCGAACTGGTCTTGCTAGTAGACGCTGATCGACCAGTAAACAAGGAACTCAGCTTCAGCTATTTGATTTCGGCTGCGGGATGGAGTCCTCATTATCATCTAAGATCACCGGGGGTAGGTGAAGCGATTTCTTTGAAGTATTTGGCAAAAGTTAGCCAAAACAGCGGCTTTGATTGGGAGGATGTGAAACTAAAGGTTTCTTCTGCTGTACCCAATGCGGACAATAACAGGCCGATCCTTGGTCCCGTGTTTGCAGATTATCAGCAGGTTTATTTCTACAAAGAAGAAAGCAAGAATTACGGGGGAGCATTGTTTAATATGGCCACCAAAAGCAAGGACAATGCAACTGGCAGAGTTTCAAATGATGGTATGGCCGAGATGGATCAATCAGGAGATGATATCGATGGAATGATTGGCAATTGCTGGGATACTAATGGCAATGGTCGAAACGATCCAGCGGAAGATCGCAATGGTGATGGGATTTTTAATATGCTTGACTGCCAGGGGGCAGCTGTACAGCGCACAGAGATGGCGACAGAATTTGAAATTCCAGACAGGCGCAGCATAGAAAGTGCAACTCGTGTTTCCAGCATTGAGCTGACCACGTATGAGCTACCAGCGGAATATTCCTATCACACAGTTCCCAAATTACAAAGTAAAGCTTTTCTGGTTGCCAAAGTACCGGAATGGGGCAAATACAATTTGTTAACTGGCTCGGCTAATCTCTTCTTCGAAGATAGTTTTATAGGCAAGTCAACAATAAACTCGCAGGCGACCTCAGACACACTTTGGCTTAGTCTGGGTCGCGATGAGAGCATCAAGGTCAATAGAAAGCGCATCACAGAATTGACCGAAAATCGATTCATTGGCATCAACCGCAAGGAAACTTATGCCTTCGAGACCGAGATTTTAAATACTAAGTCCCAGGCGATTGAGATCAATGTGCTGGATCAGATCCCATTGACCAAGCAGCAGGACATTGAGATCAAATTGATCGACAAGGATGGGGCAGAGTACCTGAAAGAGTATGGAAAGATCAGCTGGGACCTCAAGCTCAAGGCGGGAGAAAGCAAGAAAGTCAAACTCGTATATTCGCTTAAGTATCCAAAAACAAAGACCATTCACTTGAAACACGAAGGCGGTGGGTAAATGGACTACGGACTACGACTTATAGAAGGTCTGACTGACTGCGGATTAGGGACTGCGGACTACGGATTCCAGGCGGACGCTTTTGGACCAAAGCTAAAAACCAAAAACCAAAAGCTAGAAAACCAAAAACTACAAACTAAAAAACCCACAATAGTGTAATTTTGTTGCGAGAAAAATATCGGAATGAGATCACTGCTTGCTACTGCTTTTTTTGTTTGTTTTAGTTTGGGCGCATCTGCTCAGGAAGAATTTGCCCCATTAGGAGCGAGTTGGTACTACCACCTCAACACCATTAACCAGGAGGGCATGTTTGGCTATTTGCATTTAACTGCTAGTCAAGATACCATCGTGGACGATCAACAATGCAAGCTGATCAGCAGATCATCCTACGATCCTTTTAATGGCTTTCTGGAATTGAGTCCGGAGATTCTTTGCCAGGAGCAGCAGCAGGTGTATTGGAAAACCGGAGGGGACAGCTGGTTGCTTTTTGATTTTGCTTTGGAGGCCGGCGATTCCTGGTACCTCAGTGAGGCTGACAATCTGGTGATGTATGTCGACTCGACACAATTTAAGACGATAAATGATCAAGAACTCAAATTTATGCATTGTAGATTGATGCAAAATGAAATGGGCATTAGCTTCAGCGGTACCTTTATCGAGCGAGTGGGCTGGACACAATACATGTTGCCAATCTTTGGTGATCAGTGGTTGGGACCCCTGCGCTGCTATTCTGATGAGCTATTTGGTGAGTATCTGACTGGTGCAGCTCCGGAATGCGAGTTTACCTCAGGATCGCTGGTTTCGTCCAATCTTGCTGCTGACACTGAAGATCCGCTAGAGATCTATCCCAATCTTGTGCAGCAAATGCTCCACTTTAGCTCCTCCATCGCAGGTAGAGCATGGCTTGAAGTATTTGATCTAAGTGGGCAAATATGGTTGCAGAAAACAATGGAACTATTTGGTAGTGAAGCTGAGTTGGCACTAGGCAGGTTGCCTTCTGGCATCTACTTCCTGCGATTACATTCAGATTCCGAGAGTCCTAAGACGGCTCGATTCATAAAACTTTGAAATTGAGTTATGAAACATATAGTTGCCCCAAGTATTCTCGCTGCTGACTTCGGTAAGTTAAGAGCGGAAATGGAAATGGTTAATGAGAGCGAAGCTGATTGGCTCCATGTAGATATTATGGACGGATGCTTTGTGCCCAATATTTCCTTTGGTTCCCCTGTGCTTAAGGCGCTGAAAAAGTACGCCCAAAAGCCTTTAGACGTACATCTGATGATCGTAGAGCCAGACAAGTACCTGCAGCAGTTTGCCGATGATGGGGCAGATGTGCTGACAGTACATCTTGAGGCATGTGTGCATTTACACAGGAGTATTTCGGCCATCAAAGACCTAGGTGTGATGGCAGGAGTAGCATTAAATCCTCATACTCCAGTTGAGCTACTCTCAGAAGTGATTGAGGACATAGACTTGGTTTGTCTTATGTCTGTCAATCCCGGTTTTGGAGGGCAGGAGTTTATTCCAAATACCCTTGCAAAGATTCGCAAACTGAGAGAAATGTCAAGGAAACGGAAGGAGGAACTACTAATCGAGATTGACGGAGGGGTAGGGGTATCCAATGCAGCGGAAATCATAGACGCAGGAGCAAACGTGCTGGTCGCTGGCAGCAGTGTGTTTCGAGCCAGTGATCCTGTGCAGGCAATTGCCGAACTAAAGGCTGTTAGACAGTTCGGAACAGTATAAAATCGTAATTTGCAGGCAACTCAATGAAGCACAATTTCATCTCTATTGAGTTTGGAAGAACTTCCTCAGGATTCGCCCCAGGGAAACCCTTTAAGAAACAGAACTGCAAATGCTCAAAAAACAAGCCCTGTGCTTTCTTTTTACCTTAATGAGTCTGGCCCTGATTGCTCAGGAAACAGGGTCCATATACGGAACGGTAACGGATGAGTTTGGTAAGGCGCTCGAACTGGTAAACGTGGCCCTCGAAGGAGAAACCATCGGTATTTCCACAGACGCAAAAGGCAATTATGAGCTGACCGGCGTCAGTCCCAATCGGACCTACAAACTGGTCGCCACCTATATCGGCTATGAATCTCAATCAATCAATGTCAATCTAAAACAGAACCAAAGAATCCGTCGGGATTTTAGCCTAAAACAAACTTCAGTCACCACAGAAAAGGTGATTGTGACTGCTGAAGACACGAGGACCCAAACGGGCCTGATGAAGATTCCGTCCAAGGTGTTAGTCAATATTCCCGCAGTATCCGAATTGGCCATTCTAAAGACCTTGCCTGGTGTGGTTTCTAATTCTGAGCTCAGTAACTCTTATTCCGTTCGTGGAGGAAATTACGATGAGAATCTCATATATGTAAATGATTTTGAAGTCTATCGACCTTTCCTGATCAGAACAGGACAGCAAGAAGGATTGAGTTTCATTAATCCCGATATGATTCAATCGCTTGAATTTTCTTCCGGTGGTTTTGAAGCAAAATATGGTGATAAGCTTAGCTCTGTACTGGACATTAAGTACAAGAAGCCCTGGGACTTCGGTGGCTCTGTTACGCTTTCCCTACTAGGTGTCAATGCGCATGTCGGCGGATCGTCCAAGAACAAACGATTTACCTACAATCTGGGTATTAGAAACAAGAACAATAAGTACTTCTTTCGCTCGCTTCCTGTAGAAGGAGAATACAGTCCTTCTGCCTGGGACTTGCAAGGCTTTTTTACCTATCAACTCAATACCAATTGGCATCTGCAGTACATGACCAATTACTCGCAGAATCGCTTTCTCTATTATCCAACCGTTAGCGAAACCAGTTTTGGAACCTTCAATCAGTCCCTGAAATTGCAGGTATACTTTGATGGCCAGGAGCGAGATCGCTATCAGACACTCATGAACGGCATCGGCGGTACCTTTCTGTCGGATGACAAGCGCCTAAGCCTCAAGTTTCGGGGTTCCGCTTTTGTAACGGAGGAGCGAGAGGCTTTTGATATCATAGGAGAGTACTGGATAGGAGAGGTGGAGACCGACTTTAGCAGCGATGACTTCGGAGAGCGCAAACGCACGCTGGGTGTAGGTACTTATCACGACTGGGCGCGAAATGAGCTAGAGGCACTGATCACAAATGTGGAACATCGAGGGGTGTTGGACAAAGGCGAACATGTACTTACCTGGGGCGCAAAATTCCAAAACGAACAGATCAACGATAAAATCAACGAATGGTATCGCGTAGATTCTGCTGGCTTCTCCAAACCTTACTCCACAGAAGAAGTGTTGCTGAGGGAAGTACTAAAAGCAAATCTCGAACTGAATTCCAACCGTATTTCTGGTTTTGTACAAGACAACTGGTCAGTTGATGATTCCAATAGACTAAAAATCAATGCTGGCATGCGATTCAATTACTGGGATGTCAACAAGGTCTTCTTTGTAACTCCCAGGGCTCAACTTTCCTATCGTTCCAATTGGAAGCCGGGCAATTTCAACCCGCTCAAAGAACTCGTTTTCCGTGCAGCCGCAGGCACCTACTACCAACCTCCTTTCTACCGCGAACTGCGAAACTCCGAAGGCGAATTGAATCTTGATCTCAAACCGCAGAAGTCAGCCCATCTTGTTGGTGGGGTAGACTATACCTTCCCCATGTGGGATCGCCCATTCAAGTTTTCTACTGATGTATATTACAAATTCCTCTGGGATCTGGTCACCTACGATCTCGACAATGTACTCATTAGATACAGCGGCCTCAACAACGCCAAAGGCTACGCAACTGGAATTGACATGCGACTCAATGGTGAGTTCATAGAAGGCAGCGAATCCTGGTTTTCCGTTTCCTTCATGCAAACCAAAGAAGACTTGAACAATGACTCCTATTACAGATACCTGAACTCCGATGGGGAGCCAATCATCACCGGGGAGACGGAGAATACCGAAATTACCGACAGCACACTTGTATCCCCCGGTCTCATATTCCGCCCTACCGACCAACGTATAAATCTGGGCATTTTCTTTCAAGATCATCTGCCCAACAACGAAAACTTCAAGATGCATTTATCGGTACTGTTTGGTACCGGCTTTTCTTTCGGCCCTCCCGGAAAGCCTCGCTACAGAAATCTATTCCGACTGCCCGCTTACCGTAGGGTCGATATAGGCTTCTCCGCACTGCTTTTCGATGCCAAAAAAATGGAAGCAATGCGTCCAAACAATCCCTTCAAAGTCTTCAATCGCATCTGGGCCTCGCTCGAAGTATTCAATCTATTAGGCGTCGACAATACCATCTCCTACACCTGGGTGGATGCCTTCAATGGGCTCACATACGGTGTACCCAATCACCTAACCAGCAGGCGGGTGAACTTCAAGATACAGTTTGGCTTTTAGATCCGGCCTTTTCCATACAATGCCAAAAGTGCACTGGCCAGTCCAATTTTGAACTGATTGACAATTTGGAGCGAACCGACAGTCCGATCGAGTGCTGTCCTTCCCGTGCTTCGTTCCAATTCAGGCCACATCTGCTTGCTCCTGCTCAGGCTGTGGCATCTCTCCGCAGGCTCCGAGCTACCACAGCCTGGCAGTCGCCACAGCAGCTGAGGCCTTCATTTCCCCTTCGCCCGGGGCTATTTTGACATGCCAGTCTACCGCGCCAAACTGAGTAAAAACTACTGCAATGGCCAAAACAGGCAAATTCAGAGTGTCGGTGCAAAGCCGATCGGACCCTGAGCCAGAGTGAGTAAAAACCCAATTTGCAGTCTTCAACGGTCGCTGAGCCAGAGCGAGTAAAAACCCAATTTGCAGTCTTCAACGGACCCTGAGCCAGAGTGAGTAAAAACCCAATTTGCAGTCTTCAACGGTCGCTGAGCCAGAGTGAGCAAAAACCCAATTGGGAGTCTTCAACGGTCGCTGAGCCAGAGTGAGTAAAAACCCAATCTGGAGTCTTCAACGGTCGCTGAGCGTAGTCGAAGCGCCCGTTGAAGACGGACCACGAAGAACAACATTTTGATTGCGCAAGACCATATGCAAGCAGAGGTCGATGCCTCAAGCCCTGGCTGAATCTGCTTCGGCGCGTATGATTATGCATTATGTAGTTCTATACAGTAACATGCATTGTTATTCGATAGGCTTTTCTGAAGTGATCTTTTTAATCTTGGGCCTTGTATATTTTCACAGTGTTTTGTGGATGGGGTACAGTATAAGTCATCTCTTGGCTGTAAATGTTACCCTTTCTGCATGCTAAATTCAATAAATGTGTTTGTAATTGCCGCTGTCTCACAATGTTAATATAAATAATGCGAAATATTTGTAAACTATAAGGTAATGTTTATATTTTTGGTGCATGTGTTTCTTCTTTTCACCATTAAAGCGCTAAAACATGAGAATATTCTTGCTCTTGCTGCTGAGTCTTCTGTACATGGACCTCTCAGCTCAGGAAACCAAAAACCAAAAACCGCTGCCGATTCTGGTTCCAGAAGAGGTGCCCGTAGAACAATTTGTGCCGGAGTGCTATTCCGATGAGATTAATGCCCCCTATTATGACAAAATCAAACCGCTACCCATAAACGATAGCTCCAGAGATGTTGGAGACTGGAGTGTTTTCGACCCTTACGGTTCCGGAACAGGTTGTGCAGTAGAATGTGTGCCAAGGTCCCCTATATGCGGGAAATATCGGATTCCCATTGCCATTACGATTTGTTCAGGTGCAACAACGGAAGCAGATGCATTGGCACAAATTGCAGACATCAACACCTACTATGCATGTCCAGCAGTCGATTTGCCTTTCGAGTTGTACAGCTGCACACCTATAAGCACAGATTGCAGCGGCTTTCCTTCGAACATCACCAGCCCCTTATCTACGGAAGTAGCAAATGTGCTTAACATCATCATTGCTCCCACCGTAAATGGAGGTTCAGGCTGCAACGGCTTTGCAGTATTGCCCACTAGTCCAGGAAGCGCAAATCAGGCAGTGATGTCTGGAGGATGCTTTGGCACTCCAGATCCAGATCCCTGCACCGATATTAGAAATGCACAAGTTCTAATCCACGAAATCGGCCATTTTCTAGGGCTGCACCATACCCATAACAGATATAGAGGTTGCAGCAGCAGTAATCCACCTAGTGCAGAACTAGTGGACGGTTCCAATTGCTGTACGGAAGGAGATTTTATTTGTGATACTCCTGCCGATCCAGGAATTAGATGGGCAGTAGCAGGAACGGATGCTCTTCTATCTGGATGTGCGGTAAGGAATGCGGATTGTAGCATTACTTTTAATACGATTCCTCAAGGCAATGCAAGCACACGATTTGGAAACAACAATCCAGACGTGACCTGGACCCAAGGGGCAAATACCTTTTCCGGCCCAGCCATCACTGGCATCGGCCAAGGGCCCTTAACTGCTACCGTTGCACTTGGTTCTTGCAGTATCTCTCAAACGATAGATGTAAATGATGATCTCGGCGGCCCAACGGTGTCTGCCGGTACAATTAATCCGCCCAGCAGCTGTGGAGCTGCAAGCAATGATGGTTCTGGAACTATTGAAGTAGATGGCTGTAGCGGGCCTTTTGCGTTTTCGATTGCAGGCGATGGCATTTCTTGTCCATCTGCATCTGTGGATGCCAATGGCAATCTCTCTGGACTTTGTAATGGTCAATATACAGTAACGGTAACCAATGCCAATGGCTGCCAGACAGTGGAAACCATCACAGTTGATGATGGTAATCGGCCTTCTCCTTTCTTCAATGGATTTACACAGGATCTGAGCACATGCTATGGACCAGCTGACAATGCAGCTACCGTAGACTTAAATCTGCCGGCAGGGTGGACGGCATCCTGGAGTCACAATGCCGGTAACAATACAGGCATGGCCAGCGATGTCCCACCAGGGCAACACAGCGTTACAATGATCAGCTCTACAGGCTGCTCTTATACGGAAGAGTATATTATCTACGCTTGCTGTTGGGCAGGTGGTGCCCTTGAAGACAGATATATCATCCGCCCTGGCGCCCGTGCCACCGCAAATTGTGGGCAAGATTGCACTGATGCTAATGGGGATGTATATATGGTTGATTCTGACAACATCATGTCCTACAATAGTCAAAGTGGATGTCGCCAAAGTTTCACAGAGTGTCAGAAGACTAAAATGGTAGATGCCTTCCTGGCGCGTTCTGCTGAGAACGCAGCAACACCCGACTGGCATCTTTGCTGCTTACCAGACCCTGTCCCGCCGACAGTGGCAAGCATTTGCTCTGATGCCGGAGCAGCGGCGCTTACAGATTTGGTGGCGACTGTCACCAGCGGTACGCCTTTCAGTGAGGAATGCTTCTATTGGTGGGATGTTGCCGCAGATGGAACGCCCCTTGCTACTGGTCCGGACTTTAGTCCGCCAATTTCAGTTGGAGCAGACGGTTGTATAGCCCTGGGAACACACAATTTCTGGGTCTCAAACGCCAATTACCTCGACTGTGGGGATTGCGAAAGTAATCGAATCCCCTTTTCCATCAATGTTACAGCCTGCGGGGCTTGTATACAAGCTTGCGATGCAGCTTTCCGGTTGGATGGTGTTGGCTCCTCAGACCAATTACCACTCAATGCAGTTACGCTCTGCATTCATGATGCAGATCCTGCCATGACTGTTACAGGTGATGTGAACGGGACTTTCACTTCGGTTCCGGCTGGCCTCTCACAAAATGCTGCTGGAGCTATCGATGTTTCTGCCAGTATTCCGGGAACTTATACAGTGACTTACACTTCGCCCAACTCCTGTGCTGAGCAGTTAACGGTCATTATCGAACCAGATACCGACAATGATTTGGTTTGCGATCCTGCTGACGCCTGTCCAAATGATCCTAACAAAACCGCCGCCGGACTTTGCGGCTGCGGAATAGCTGATACTGACACGGACTTGGACGGAACTCCTGACTGTAACGATGCATGTCCCAATGATCCAAACAAGACTGTGGCAGGTGTTTGTGGCTGTGGAATTGCAGAAACGGATACAGATAGCGACGGAACCCCTGATTGTAATGACGACTGTCCGAATGATGCAAATAAGACAAGCGCCGGGATCTGCGGCTGCGGAATTGCAGACACAGATACAGATTCTGACAGCACTCCCGATTGCAATGATGAATGTCCTAATGACCCAAACAAGGTGCTTGCTGGATCCTGTGGTTGCGGCGTGGCAGAGGGTACCTGTGCTGACTGTGCAGGAGTGATCAATGGAACTGCCGCTGTAGATCTTTGCGGAGTATGTGCAGGTGGCACAACAGGCATCACCCCAAATCCCGATGCTGATAATGACACGGTCCCTGACTGTCTTGATGTATGTGCCGATGGTGATGATACAGTCGACAGCGATTCTGACGGCACCCCTGACGACTGTGATATCTGTCCCTTTGCTCCTCTGGACGACTGCTGTGATGCCTCATTTGAGTTGGCAGGTTTTAGCTCAGAGCCAGATGAACCTTATAGAGAAGTCTATGCCTGTGAAGATGTACCTACGTTGAGCATGACTGGAATCTCGAGCACTGATGGACTCTTCACTGCTACTCCTTCAGGTTTAGATTTGGATTCGCAGACTGGAGCTATTAGTCCGTCAAGCAGTACGCCTGGCACCTACCTGCTTTCCTACGAAGTACAGGAAGCCGGACCTTGTTCTGAGTTCCTGACAGTGGTTATCGAGCAGAATGTAACGACCGGGGTCAGCAATGGCCTTGTCTCTACCTGTACGGAATTGGGCGCTGCACCAGTGGATCTTCCGGCGCAGTTGAACGGGGCAGACGGCGGAGGATTCTGGACAGAAACTTCACAAACTCCCTCCCTCAATGGAATACAGGCCGGAATTTTCGACCCCCTTGGCGAAGTGCCGGGGATTTACACTTTTGAATACACGATTCTCACCGTCGATTGTGCTTCTTCGAGCACCACTGTGACGGTCGAAGTACTGCCGGTCTGTTGCGAAGCGAATGCAGGCACTGCCCTGCTCAATGAAGCCACCTGTCCTGGAGACCGGATTTCCGTTGATGCAGCAGGTTTTAACCCGGATTCCGATTACAATTTCTACTATCTGCTTGTCAATTCCAGCACTGGCCTCATAGAAGAGGTTCAAGGCGGGCAAGCCTCTGCGGTTGCCAGCAGCATAAGCTTTGTCTATGCGACACCTGGAACATATATGGTCTTTCTTCTAAGCGAACAGGCTGGATCAGGAGTGCTGGTAACTCCAGCCGCCGGGCAGCTACTCACAGACATAAGTGTAGGTGCAGATTGTTTTGATCTTCGTCAAGTAGGAACTGCCACTAATATCCCGGCACCATTCGCAAGCATCGGTGGCCAAAGCAACAGTTCTGAAGGGGAGCAGGGAAACATCTTGCCTGCCTACTACAACTACCACCAGATTTTGCTGCAGGGTGGCACACCACCATACAGCTACGACTTTGAACGCACTGGGTATGTTCGGTGGAGTTTAGATTCGGCCACAGATCCCGATTACGATCAGGAGATCAATCTGGTATATGCTGATGACGCTGAATGGTCAGTAACCATTACTGATGCCAATGGTTGTACAGATACGCAGCTCATATTCACGAATGACAGTGGAACCGGTGGCGGAAATGCTTCTGTGAATACTACGGGAGATATCCTCGATATCGATGACTTTGCAATCACTCCGGAGTCGATTGATTCTGGCGGAAACAATGGTTCTATTGAGCTTTCAGTAACTGGTTGCGGAGGTGGTCCCTACTCCTATATCTGGTCCGGACCAGGTGACTTTACAGGCGCAAGTCGGGATATTTATGGCTTGGTTTCGGGCTTTTACGAAGTAACTGTAAGCTGCGCTGATCAGGAAACGCACGGTTTCTACTGGGTTCCGAAGGATAGAAGAAGCGGAAGACTAAAATCCTCTTTAGAGCTGGATGTACAGGCTCACCCGAATCCATTCTTTGTAAACACCCGGATCGGATTTACAGCGAGAGCAGGAGCTCAAACTTCGCTCTTCCTCTATGACACAAATGGCAAATTGGTCAAGACTTTGTACAATGAGTTCTGTGATCGGCAGCGAGAAGTAAGTATGGCACTGAGTGCCGAAAATCTGAGCACTGGAGTATACTTACTGAGATTGGAATCAGCCGGCCTTTCTCAAAGTATGCGATTGGTATTGATGGATTAGACACCAGAAACAGAAAGCCCGGTGCAGACAAGTTGTTTGCACCGGGCTCGTTTTGTTTTGACACTTGAGACAACTGTTTCCAAGCTGCAGCTAAACTGTAGCCTTCCCAAAACAGGGCCAATCAAGCTTATTCCGCCTCAGCAAGCATACGCAAGAGACTCATCATTTTTCCCTTAATTGTTGAGTGAGAGCAAGTATAATTATTAGCCATGATCGCAAAGGATAGCAGACGTCCCGAATCAGTCTCTACATAGCCCACATAAGAACGAGTACCTCTCAACGTGCCTGACTTAGCTCTAAGATTTCCAGCTGCTTTCGTGCGCTGCAAAGTATACCTCAGATTACCAATATCCCGGCGGTTTCCCGCTTCTGGCAGAGACTCCAAAAATGCAGGAAAATAATCTTGCTTGGCCGCCGACGAAAGAATATTTACAAATTGTTTGGGGGAAACTTTATTCAAAGGCGACAGGCCGCTTCCGTCTTCCATCTGGAAGCCGCTCAGATTGATACCCTTGCTCTGCCAAAATCTCTTGGTCGCTTTGATTCCATGTTCTGTGCTCCCGTCTTCATATCGCTTCAGCCCAATGGTTTTCAACAGGTGTTCAGCATGTAGGTTAAGACTCTTTTTGTTTACCCACCGCACAATCTCTTTCAGCTCCGGTGATTCGGTGGTAAAGATCGGTTTCTTTTCTCCTCTAAACTCTGTGTTTGGAGATTCATTGTTGCGAATTCTACGCATTGTTGTATATGCTGCAGCTCCCACCTTTGCTCTCCTAAGATACTTGTGAAGAGAAAACGCAGCATACAAGGGTGGATCAGGTATAGCCCCTTTGATATAGCCCTTAGGGCCAGACGGAGGCACCATTCCGCGTAAGTAAATCTCATCAGAATAGGGTGCAGTATATACGTATGCCATATCCGGTGTCCGCCTGTTTCCGGTAACTACTTCGCTTACAAAATCTACAGGATACAACTCCGGAATGGTGTACTGAATGTCTATCGGTGCACCCTGTTTTCTCCCTCCATTGAAGACCAGGTTGTATTGGTTTTCATGCATTGTCAAACCCGAAGCACCGGCACCATAATAGTTGCCCATATCCTGCCAAAGCCAGTGCTTCGGTACAGTACCCATCTCAAACACGGATGCATCACCGATGATGCTGCCATTGATGGAATCGATTCCGGCATCTTTAATCGCCTGAGTCCATTGCTTCATCAGTCGCTCATATCCCTGACTGCACCCAACTCTGCGATAACCTAGTGTTGGGTCCCCGCCACCTATGATGTAGATATTGCCCTGCAAAACACCATCTTTGTCGATCATGCCGTCGTACTGCAGTTGTGTCTTATAGGTGAAACTGTCCGTAAGAAAAGCAAGTGCAGTGGCTGTGGTAATGCTCTTCATAGCCGAAGCAGGAGTCAAAGTCTTGTCGCCATTAAAATCAACCAGCATCTCGCCACTCTCAACATCTTGCACGGCAAAACCCCAGGAAGCATGCTTCAGGTACTTATTGTCATTGGTTTTCTGCACAGCCGCCATAATGTCATCAGCAGCTGATCGCTGAGAAGTACTGGTAAAAAATACGGTTAAGATGCACATACTGAGCATCAATAGTAAATACGTAAGCCTCATTCGCTCTAATTAAGTTAATATCAACCACACATAAATCACCACTAGAGACCGGCAAATAGTTACTATGAATTCGCCCTCAATAGTTTACGCCTCAACTTTCTCTATGTCATGTACTTTCAGGAATTCCATAGCCTTTTCAACCATGGCTCCTGACCCGATAAAGATAGGCATCCGCTGATGCAATTCCTTCGGTTTGATGTCCAATAAGTTCCTTTGTCCATCAGTTGCCAAACCTCCCGCTTGCACAATCAGGAAAGCAAATGGATTGCATTCATACAACAAACGCAATTTACCTGCCGGAGATTTTGTAGTTGCCGGATAGATGAATATACCGCCTTTTATCAAGTTACGATGGAGGTCAGCGATCATTGAGCCTACGTAACGACATCCATAGGGTCGGCTGCTTTCCTTTTCTATTTCTTTACACCAATTGACGTATGCTTTGGTACCTTCACTGAAGTAGGCAGTATTACCCTCATTAATGGAAAGAATCTTTCCTTGCCAGGGCGTTGTCATGTCTTGATGTGAAAGGCAGAATTCGCCAATCGAAGGATCTAGTGTAAATCCGTGTACACCCTGACCAGCGCTGTAGACAAACATGGCGCTAGGGCCATATACCACATAGCCCGCGGCCACTTGTTTGCTTCCCTCCTGGAGAAAATCTTCATGCGTACAGACTTCACCCTGTGGACTAACGCGCTCAAATATCGAGAAAATTGTTCCGATGGAGACATTCACGTCAATGTTAGATGAACCATCAAGCGGGTCCATCAAGACCACATATCTGCCTTTTTTACACAACTCTTCCTGAAAAACATGGATATCTTCTTCCTCTTCGGAAGCAACGCCACAACAATCTCCACAATTGCGCAGCGAACGGATCATGATCTCATTCGAAAAATCATCAAGCTTGGCTACTTCTTCTCCGTAGGCATTTTTTACTCCCATAGTGCCTATAATATCAACCAGCCCCGCCATAGTTACTTCGCGGTTGATCAGCTTGGCCGAAAGCTCTACAGCCCGCAGAACACTGGACAATGCTCCGGTCGCACCCGGAAACTGCTCCTGGCTTTGCACGATAAACTCACTCAAGGTTATTACTTCACGCATTCTCTCTTCTGTTTCAACACCAGAATCTCACACTGGCATTAGTATTGTGAAAAAAATGATTCTCTGATCTATTTACAGAGAAAAGCTCTTTCTTTAGACGATGAGCTTAAAAACGTCATCTTTAGAGCAAATCTGCTGCGAATTTAATGCTAGCTGGCGATTTGCCAGCGCTCTTTGGCAATTATATATCGGTATCCCGGCATGAATAGGCAAATTCTTAGGCTTGCAATCCCTTCTATATTAAGTAACATTTCAATTCCACTGCTTTCTTCGGCAGACTATATGTTAATGGGGCGAATGGACTCGCCTGTCCATATGGGTGCAATTTTCCTGGGTTCCACCATCTTCAATGTTTTGTACTGGGGTTTCGCATTCCTTAGAATGGGGACTACAGGCCTGACGGCACAGGCTTACGGAGCGGAAAACGATCAAGAATGCAGTAAGTGCTTTTGGCAAGCAACCATTGTCGCTCTTGTTTCCGGAGCTATCATTATAGCATTGCAGTACCCCATTCTTGATATTGCGCTTAGCTTACTGAATCCCACAACAGAGGTGATCGAAGATACCGGTATTTACTTCCTGATCAGAGTATGGGCGGCACCGGCTGCATTGCTATTGTATGTGCTAAACGGCTGGTTTTTCGGTATGCAGAATGCCCGTTATCCACTCTACATTACTATACTGGTCAATGTGCTAAATCTTGCACTCAACCTGTTTTTTGTCTTTGGTCTGGATATGCGATCAGATGGCGTTGCCTACGGAACATTGCTTGCTCAATATGGTGGTTTGGCCTTTGCACTGGGTTTACTGGCTTATTCTTATCAGGAAATCATCCGAAAAGTAGTGCTTGCAGAGTTGAAGAAGTTAAGTGCCTATTCGCGATTCTTCAGTGTAAACTCAGACATCTTTATTCGTTCAATTTTGCTCAATCTGACCTTTGCGTTTTTCACAGCCAAATCTGCGGACACAAATCCAACATTATTAGCAGCAAACGGAATCCTGTTACAACTTGTTTTCCTTTTTAGTTATGCAGTTGATGGATTTGCCTTTGCTGCCGAAAGCCTGGTCGGAAAGTTCTTTGGTGCGGGAGATCCTAAATCCCTGCGAAAAGTGATAAAGCACTTATTCGCCTGGGGCTGTGGTTTTGGAACGCTATTTTGTGGTGTCTATTTGCTATTTGCAAGTCCAATAATTCGTCTGTACACGGATAACGAGTTGGTTGTTCAGGAGGCACTGATTTACATTCCCTGGGTGGTTTTGCTAATCGTGCCCAGTGTGCTTGCCTTCATTTGGGATGGAGTATATATTGGTGCAACTTCCAGCAGAGCAATGAGAAACAACATGCTCCTGGCCTGTTTAGGCTTTTTCTTTCCGGTCTTCTTTTTGCTGGAGGCTCATTGGCAAAACCATGCATTGTGGTTGGCCTTGTGTATCTTCATGCTGGTAAGAGGACTAGGACTGTCCTTCTTGTCGAAGAACTATATTTATGCAACATAATAGAAACTGACTTCGCTCAATGCGCTTCATTCTGTCTTCCTCTTCCTACGCCTTGTGCTTTATAGCATTGGCAACTGTAAGCCTGCTCTTTTCAAGCTGCAAAGAAGAAAGTAAATTGCAGCCCGCTTTGCAGGCTTTTGCTCCACCGATTACCGAGCGAAGCTCCATTCTCAATATCCCTCTTGCCTTTGAGATTCAAAAGCTTGAGCAGGAAATCAACCAGGCCGTAGGTCAGGTGATTCTGGATGACGACAGCTTCGATGGTGACAACCTCAAGATGAAGATCAGTAGGTTGACAAATATTGAGATTGGTTTCCTAAAAGATCAGATCAATCTGGTAGTCCCTCTCAAAATTGACTGCGAAGGAAGACTAAAGAAGAACATTCTTGGTTTCAAGGTTGATAAGACACAAAAAGCTTCTTTCTCAGTTAAGCTACACCTCAGTAGCAAGGTGGATATAGATGCCAACTGGGATCTCATTACCAATACTAAACTAAACCGACTGGAATGGGTGGAGAAACCAAAAGTTCAGTTTGCCCTCATTTCCATTCCGGTTGACAAGCTCATCGAAAAGCAACTGGACAAACGAAAAACAAAACTCCTAAGGGAACTGGATGAGCTGGCACGAAAACAAATTGATTTGCGGAGTCCTATCGCCCAGGTATACAACAATATCCAAAATCCAATTTTATTAAGCAGGGAATTGGGCAATGTATGGTTGAAGGTTCAGCCTCAAAGAGTATCGCTTGGAAAGCTAAAACGTGATGCGAAAAGGCTCAGAGTTGACGCAGCCATTGAGGCTAGTATAAACACCTTTGTACAAGAACATTCACCAAAAAGCAAGAAGTTTCCCCTGCCAAACAAGAGCAAATCCAGTCATCCCTCTGGTCTGATTGATCTAAACATTTTGGGGGAACTCAAATTCGCTGAGGTAAACAAGGTACTGGAACAGGAACTGCTCGGAAAGGAGTTCGAGATCAAGAAACGTAAGATTCGAATCGACTCCATTCGCTCCTTTGGCAGCGGAGAAATGCTGATGCTCAAAGCCCAGCTTTCGGGAGACCTGGAAGGGGAAGTGTTCTTGAATGGCAAGCCAGGTTACGATCCCAAAAAGCGGGAACTCTTTGTCGAGGATTTTGACTTCGAACTCAAGTCCCGGGCTTTTATTTTGAAGGCGGCAGACTGGCTCTATCACGATAATTTCTTGCGGCAGATTCAAGACCTCTTACGGGTTCCACTCTCCAATGAGATTTCGCAAATCCCACAATTGATCAACAAAGCGATCGAACAAGGTGAGCTAAAAGATAAGATCGCCCTCGACATCAAACACATGGATTTTTCAGCAGAAGAAATCAGAGTACAAGAGCAAGGCGTCCAGACGCTCATCAAAGTAAAGGGAGAAGCGGGTATGGAAATCCGCAGCCTCTCACGCTAGCTGTATCATCATGCCTTGCGCCGTATACAATTGACTGTGTCAAGCCACTTCAAAATCGCAATCCAGAAGCATGAACAGTCAATGATTGCACTAGAAATGAAGTATCCAATGCACCGTTTCCAGAATACCATCAGCTATTCCAAAGCCAACATGTTCAAAAGCATGCAAAATGGCAATAGTCTCAATCAATTCTCTTTCCCGGTAGAGGTCTCGACGAGCATCATGTAGATCGCGTCTCGCGTCTGCAACATCATTGCGCACGTCTTCAAGATCATCAGCCGCATCGTATAAGTCTTCAATCGCATCGTGAATGTCATCAGCAGCGTCTTCCATATCCTCATGGAAATCCCGCAACTCTTCCCGCTCAATGTACAAATCATTGGCACGAACATCCACTTCCATTTCGCTATTTCTCAAACGCAGCTCAAGATCAAAAAGCACATTTGAGATTCGATCAGCAAAATCAACCAGGTCCACCACAATTTCTTCCGCCACTTCACCCGGATCATCCCCACTGCGATTCTGGTCTCTTGCACTTTCTTCAGCCCTTTCTGGTCTCGGCTGCGGCTGATCGACCATCACCTCCTTTTCCTCCTGGTAAAGATCATCAAAGTCCTGATTGGATTCCTGCGCCTGCAGAGCTACGGCCATCATCACCGTGGCTACCATACAAAGAATTAGCGGTTTCATCTTTCTATCATTTAAGGGTTCTACAATGCTGACGCGAATTTTTTTGGGGACCCCCATAAGCCTCATAAATTGTTTTCGTTCCACCTGATTTTCCCGCATTTCAGCTGCTCGAAAGGATTCAAGCCAATTCGGAAGAAAAGAGGGAAACACAGATGTTTATAAATAATTTGAAGCGAAAGGCTATCCCATCGCGAAGACGGCCAACCCGCTGTCCATTCCAATGGCACAGCCATCTAAGCGCTTCGTGTATCCACTGCTGTGGTCTCTCCGCAGGCTCCGAGCCCCCATCAGTGGCACACTCAGTCGCTTATCTGGCTGTCCCATTTCCTTTTCCATCGGGGCTATTTTGAAACCAACTCCACCGTGTAAATGGAACAAATAAAGCAAGGAGAAAGGATCAAAGAGAAAGGATCAAAGAGTAAGGAGAAAGGAGAAAGGAGAAAGGAGAAAAGTGAAGGGAGAAAAGTGAAGGGAATGTTCAAAAAAAACTTTGTCAGAAGCTTTTTGATACTACGTAAATGGTTCTGAGATCGGAGTCCTTGCCGGTACCCGCCTGAGCCGGAGTGAGTAAAAACCAATGACAGAGCCCTCGACGGTCGCTGAGCCAGAGTGAGTAAAAACTATTTCGCCTGCCAGAAAAAGGACTTTGCTCATACTAATGCAGTAGCCAATGACGGTCCTTGAGCGGAGTCGAAAGGCCCGTTATTGGCGGACTACGGAGCTGATAATGAGCAGTATATGTATCATAAACCTCATTCTTCGTGGTCCGTCTTCAACGGGCGCCTCGACTACGCTCGGCGACCGTTGAAGACTCCAATTGGGTTTTTACTCACTCTGGAGCGTAGTCGAAGCGCCCCGCGTGGGCGGACCACCGAGCGTGACATTTGCTTGGCAAAGGAAACAATGACACAGAAAAATGTACGCTCCCGTAATTAGAAAATCGAAGTGCTTTATCGAGGCAATACCTGACTTTCTAAACTGTTTGTCCCGATAATTGCCGAAATAATTTAAAGATTATTGTGTCATGCAGTAGCTTTGTGTATCTTTGTAAGGAAATTGTATTGAATCTGCAATTTCTGAAAACACTAAAGCAGCAGCAAGCCAGTATCGAAGCCACTGGTATCTTTCGTTCTAGAATCGTCCATTTCGCACAAATTGAATGATTTGATTACCTTCTTAGTTCATTTCGATCCTTACGGATCGGTGTCTGAACTTGAAAACCTGACGGCAAAGTTGAAAGCGCAATATCCAACTTTCAAGCAGCAACAGGTCTTCCGGGTTGATTCAGCCGACCGTCTCAAACTGTTGTTCTTCGAGGCACTCAAACATGCCGAGAAAGACAAGCAGCCGATCCTCTTTTCCTCCTTTAAGGCACTTAGTGAGGCCCGCTTATTGGAGCATCTTTTGGCACATGGCCAGGCCTATTTCTTTCTCGACTATCCTTCTTTTGAAGTGGATCAGTTGCAGACCATCATACATCATATTGACTATGAGCAGCGTTTTCGCTCCGCCAGGGTGCGTAGGCTTAGAGCAGGCAAGCGCAAGCTAGGCAATCCCGGCATACTAAACAGCGAAGTACAGGATGCAGCAGCCGTAGCCCGGAAGGACGCCCCACTAAGAAACGAGTTAAATCGACTGGCTAGAAGGAAGATTGTTGAATTGCGCAAGCTGGAGCTAAGCTTTAATGAGATTGCCAGGCAACTCAATGAGCTTGGTTTCAAGACTAAGAACGGAAAGGAATTCCGAGCAAAGACCGTTACCCGACTTTATCAGCAGCATGAAGAATTGCTTCGGCGTTTTGACAGCAAGAAAGATTTGGAATCTGCTGATCGAAGCTTAGAAGAGAATCAGGATTTAAAGAAGCAGTGGAAATTGAAGAGTCCTGTACCTTCGGAGAATTGTATCGATTACAAACTCGTATTCTCCTTTGGTAAACCCCTTGAAGAAGGTCTGAATCTTACCATTGAATCTCTGAAATCTGAATCACTACTAGACGTCGATATTGAAGCAGGAGCAGTTGGCTATGAAGTCGAATTGCCGCGCTACAAGTTTCCAATAGGTCGATACTATTGGATCTTGAAATCAGAAGGCCTACGTGCACCATCCCTTGAGCAGGATTTTTTAATTGGTGGTGAATTGCTTCCTGGGTGAAGGAATGGATAGTTTTATAAGCCCATATAGACCAGTCCAGACCAAAATTTCGGATGTAGTTTCTCAGGATTCCGTCTGTTTTCCCGCAGGTATTCCAGTTGGGCACTTCTCAGAGATTCTCCAAAGTTTGATCCATGTTGTCCTGAATTCCGGTAAAAGTTGCCCATCACATCAGCTGTGGCCTTGTCCGGAATCTGGAATAGACTAAAGATCACATTTTTTGCGCCACTATACAGAAATCCAAGATTTAAGGCGCTCGTCAGTCCTTCTCCCTGCTCTATTTTTCCCAGCCCGGAATTGCAGCATCCCAGGATGACCAGTTCCGCATCTATTTTCATACGGTAGATCTCTTTCACAGTGAGTAGACATAAATGATCCTTTGAACCGGCATCTTTTCCTTGCTTATACAGCACTATACCGGAATCGGCAGGCTTGATGTAGTCGTAGTACGCATGAGCTGCAACATGCATATACTTTCGTCTTGACTTTTGCATCTGCATGATCACGTTTGCTTTTGAGCACATTTCTCTGGTAAGCAGGATTGGCTGCTCATCCCAACCTCCCCTCAGGCCTGTGACGGCCTGCTTAAGTTCATTCTCCGTCGAATAAAGAACATCAAGTTGGCGATTTCGAAATCTCACTGTGTTCTTCGATTCGTTTGGCTTCCCTTCGAAATCATAGATTGGCGCAATGCCCAAAAAAGTATCGGCTATTTCCTCCCTTGATACCTTGTTTTGGCTAAAATGAATAAACAATGAAGCCGAATAGTGCAATGAAAACTGATATCGCTCAATCAGGAATTGCTGATGGTCCGCGCTCGGGTTTAATGCAGCAAACGGGACAAATGCAATATTTTGGTCAGGGACAATAATGAGCTTTTCTCCCGCCCGGATTAGATTTTTTCTTTCGAAGGGCAAGATTAGCAGCTCGTAAAGTGTTCTCCCAGTTTTACCGTAGTCCGGTTTTTGGGCATTGATGCGCTCATTATATTTTGTAATCTCTTTCTTGAGGTTTTTAGAATCTACAGGCTCACAAAAATGTGCTGATTTATCTTTTGAGATGGCAAAATAATGTAACTCATTGTTGCTGTCATCCAGGTAATATTCGAGTAAGGTTGTATCTGGGGCAAGGTGTTTCGAAAGAGTTTTTAGGTCGACCTGAGTCGGTCGCCTCGAGTAGGCATAGTGAGGATAATTCTTTCGCATTTTCTCTTGAAGCGGCCTCAGTTGGTTGTACTGCAGATCAAAAATTTGATCTTTGATCTCTTGTATTTCGGTGTCGGTTTCCGCGTCTGCAATCTTTTGTTCAATTTCCAATAGGCTTAACTGCAAACGTTGTTCCTCTTGCAGCAAATGCGATGGCACCTTACTTTCTAATTTGGCAGAAACTTCCTTTAAGTGCTCCAGCAACAGCAAGCCCTTTGTCATTTCTGATAGATCAAACGCAACCTGGATATGTTGATCTTTTAGGTCTTCGGGTAGCCTCGACATAAAAGACAGCGCCGAATTGCATAGAGCTTTGGTCTGGCTTGCAAATGTTAGCTTGGTATCCTGACTTTGATAGCTAAGCCTTTGCTGGAACAAGGTCGACACCGTGGCAATATAGGTCGATAGGCATTCGTCTGCAATTTCTGGCTTCGGTTCCTTTTCGAATTGTTCCTTTAAAGTATGTGTTTTGGCTATCAAAGCGTCGATGAGTTCCATAGGCGCACTGGTCGACACTCTGTCAAAACTAGTTTGATTGGAATTGAAAGGTTCAAGTAGTAGTACTTCAATAGCTTTATCTACATAGTTTCTTGAAGCTTCCAGGTCTTTTGTTCTTCTTGCCAGAATGCCCAACCCCATATAATTTTGGGCAATCTTTTGATTTTTGAAACCTAATTTTGCGGATAGAATAGCCAGTGACTCCAGAAAGTATTTTTTTGCTAACGCTACCTCATCCAAATACATATTGTATGCACCCAAGCACATAAGTGATACTGCTAGCGAAGAATGCTGACTTTTGCTTTCGCCACCTGAGCGCTTAACCGCAATAGCCTTTTCGCACCATTCAACTGCCGGTTCAAACTTCTTTTGCAAAAAGTAAGCCTGAGAAATGTTGTTGTAAACCTTTCCTCGTTCGATGGGATCGACATCTGAACCAAGGTCTTGCTCAAGTGCTTTTTCGAAATTCTCTATTGCCTTTGGATATTTACCGAGGCCCATGAAGCAAGTTCCTAATCCATTGTAGTAGGCTCCTTTTGCCTCTCTGTTATCAGCGGTGATGACAGTTCTGAATTTACGGTAGAACCTTATTGCATCATGAAAGTCTCCAAGATCTGTGAGAGCTCGTGCCAACAACCGAAATAAATGATACCGAATCGCGTCTTTATGCTTTGGATAAAGTTCGAGAACTAGATCATTTGCTTTTTGAAGCTCTTTCAGACTTCGCTTGAGCTCACCTGTCAGGCCAATTGTTTCGGCACGTTCCTGAAGAGCCCAAACTTGGTAGATGCTTCCTTCTTTGCTTTTCACGCATTGTTCGATCACTTCGTCAAAAATTCCAAGACTCCGATCGAATAATTCTTTTTCAGCAAGCCTTTTTGCGAGCTTGATCTTGGTCATCAGCAGATAGGGTAACAGAAATTGCGCTTCGATAAAGTTGACTATACTTGCTTCAATTTTTTCCAACACTTCAGCGAGCAGAGATTCTGATAGGATTTCTGTTTCAAAGGTCCAATAGTGAATATCGCTAGCAAACTTCGGGAGTTCCAGAAGAAACGCTCGCAAGTCATTCGGCAGATCATTGGGTAGACATCGACTGGCTAGTTCAACATGATTCCCTGCAATGCCATTTGATCCTTCAACATCCTCCTTTCGCAAAGACGAGCTAATAGTAGCCTTGGATAAGGCTACCCTATAGCACAATTGCCAGTCGGCATTAGCGATTGCCTCGGCTTCTCGCTGTAGCAGACGCTCAGAGATACGATCTCCTCCCGGATCGATACTAATCAACATATCTATATAGTGAAACTCTTCTATGCTTTGCATGGAGGAATTGCCGCTGGTCTTTTGCTTAAGCATGGTTTGTTTGGTTTTCAAAGTACAGTATAGTTGTAACAATGTGGCGAGATTAATAGAAAAATTGCGCTATTCGAACTTTTTATATGATCAGTCTTAGCGCAATTTGTAATGCTAAATTAGCTTCTGTGTCAAAATAAAACAAAAAATATTGCGACAGGGTTGCATGCCAAATGGAAAACGTTTACTTTTGGTATGTGTCGAAATAAATAATAAATTATAATGACCAATATTGAGCTCTTTCTTTGAAGACATTGAGAACATGCCTTCACGTCCCTGCAAAGGTGAATTGACTCTTTTTACAGAGGAGAGGATTCAAGAATGTAAAGATTGTAAGGAGGAGCAGAGAGAATATATTTGTTAGACTGTTAATTGATAATGTATGAACGAGATTAGCCAAATTCGAAGATCGATACAGGTATTTTTGTCGGTGCCATTGGGCTTGTTGCTTGCAACTCCGCTTTTTGCAAATCAATGTCCGAACGGCTACACATTGGTTTCTGAAAGCAAAGGAGTATGCATTTGTGAAAAGAATTGGTCCCATCTAGTAGTACAAGTGATTAATCTCGCCGACGGGGCCCAGGTTTCGATGTTAACGGGCCCTCAGGTAGGCTCAGGAGGTGACTCCCCAGAATACAACCAAATATCGATTGAAGACCATTGGGAAGAATTTGAGGCAGATAATCCTAATGCTTTCAGTGTCTCAAGCGGGCAGTTCTTCTCTGAAAAGGTAGATGTAGCTCCACAAACCCAACTAAGTCAAGGAATTAAGTCCAATTACCAGGTGGTATCAATAGGTGAAGTTCCAGCTGGCTCCAGCAGTATTTTGGAAATTTGGGAAGATGGAGCATTGATTTCAGATTGTCAAAGTCCTTATACGGAATGTATTACTCAGTCCAAGGCTAAAGAAGCGATTATTGGTCTAGAACCCTCAGAAAGCCCTAACTTTCCCATACTTGATGTTGACTTTCATATTAGAAACTTCATAGGGGTAAGAAGTTACAATGTTGAAACTGGCAAGTATGAAGAATTGATACAGGTAATTGGAGTCGATAGTAACGATGATATTCTCGGAATCTTAGGGGACTTTGAGGTACACAGCGAGGCACAGGTAATAGTATTGGACGGAAGCAAGTCGGCTCAGCTAATGTCTCGCGATTCTGGGAGAAGTGGGCAATTTTGGAATCGTGCAATTCCACAGGCCATTGGCTATAGCTATCAAATGACATGCGAGGATTTCGAACGAATGACATTCTATGATGTTTTTCCTATCGATTGGTTCTACCCATATGTATACCAAGGCCTGGCCTACGGACTTTTTCGAGGTTATCAAAATGGTTTTTTTGGTCCCAATGATCCCTTGACAAGGGAGCAAGCGGTGAAAGTGGTTGCTACAGCAGCCGCAAAACTCAATCTCTTCCAGATAGATCCAACTGGACCTCATTTTCTTGATGTTCCTGCCGATTCTGAGTTCCTACCGTATATTAGGATATTAATGAATGCCGGATATCTTGATGAAAATGGGCTCGTTTTTGATCCGCAAAGTCAGATAAGTCGAGGCGAGCTAGTCGGACTACTGGTGGACGTTTTTGACATCTCGCTACCACCCAACAGTACAGATAATTATTTTGCCGATGTACCATCATCGCACGCGTTGTACAATGAAGTGCAAAAGATAACCAATGCGGAAGTGAAAGAGGTGTGCGAAAATCTCGTTGGCGTACCTCCTGTAGAAACTATCGCTTCGGGCAGGTCGGATGATTTTGGTGTAGACGAGCCTTTGCTCCGCGCAGAAATGGCAAAATTCATCGTCAATTGCTATCATTATCATCTTCAAAAAACCGGCACTTCGTCAGTGCTAAGTTTAACAACAGATGCTCAAACGCAGGAAAAGGCACTTTCAGGTCCACTATACAAAGTTGGTAGCAATCCTGAACTAAATTCACAGGTTTCGGGGG
>JAHDEE010000320.1 GCA_020629005.1 Chitinophagales bacterium | reverse complement strand
GCAACTCATGGGTTTAGACGCATGCGATGCGTCTCTACGATATGGTCTCAGGTAACTTGCTGCGGCCCACTGAGGGTTCAAAATAGCCTCGGGCGCAACGGTATGGGCTGCCTGCATGCGCCAGTGACTGCCTGTGCATGGTAGCTCGGAGCTTGCCGGAGAGATGCCAGGCACAGAGCAGGAACAAGCAGGCAGGTAGCCCATAATAGTGGAGCACGAGCAAGCCGTGTACGCGTAAGTGTCAGCTTCGCTCCAAAAAAATATCTCAAATAATATTTCATCATACGATAGGATTGCTAATTTGCGAGACTGCGTTCCCGTATGCATACTAAAAACCGTGCTATGACTCTTGAGAGATGGCTGCGAACGATGGATCAGTTTGGTCTGGGCAGAAATGAGCCGACATATGATTGGCTGAAGGAAAACTACAGGGGACCAACACGTGCTTACCACAATTTTGAGCATGTGGAAGAATGTTTGGATCGGCTGGAGAGATTTGACGGAACGGTAGATAAGGCAGAGCTGGAATTGGCCATTTGGTTTCACGATGTCATCTACCAATCTCTGGCGACGGATAATGAGTTGAAGAGTGCTCAGGCAGCAGTGGATTTTCTGGAATCTCAAGAAGCTTCCCCTTTGCTGGCTCAGCGGGTTTTCGATTTGATTATGGCTACGATACACCGTAATCCGCCTTCCAATGAGCGAGAAGCGCTGATCATGGATATTGATATTGCGATTTTAGGCAGCGATGAGCAGCGGTACAAAAAGTACTGCCATGCCATTCGCGAGGAATACAAAGTGGTGCCCTGGGAGCTTTACAAAAGTAGTCGGCGTGAACTGCTGCTAAAGTTCCTGCAAAGAGACAGGCTCTTTTACACTGATTACTTTTTTGAACGGCTGGAAAGTAAAGCAAGGAAAAATCTGGCCGAAGAAATAGAAGAATTGAAAGAGGCTTAGCTTAGGCACAGGCCAAAGTCCGTCTAGCTTCTGATAGATCTAGTAGCAATCAACACATCCATATAAGGATCAAATTCGCCTTCGCCCCCGTAACCGTCTTCATAGAAACCTGTCATCATAAATCCGGCCGCCAATTGCCCTCCAATTTGGTCTGTCAGGGTATGCCCGAACTCCATCGGCTTTTGCTCTGCCTTTAGCTTTGCAACCAGCTCGGCTGGCAAATCGCGCTCATCTGAGAATGGCAGCTTGCAGCTAATCTCCAGCACTTTCTGCTCTTCCAATTTCACAAAATCCACCGCATAGGTCACCGGATTACAAAAGCCAGATAGCAACACTCCGCCGGGCTGAAGTACTCTGGCGCATTCTTTCCAGACCGGTAAAATATCGTCGATAAAGCAATTGGAGCATGGATGAAAAATCATCTCGAAGCTTGCGTCGTCAAAACAGCTCAGGTCCTGCATATTGCCTTGCACCAATTTAATATCCAAGTCAAAGGCTTTAGCCACAGCAGCATCCTGTTCAAGCTGCGCATCTGAATTATCGAAGATCGTGACCTCGGCGCCTGCGGCTGCAAAAAGTGGTCCCTGCTGACCTCCACCTGATGCAAGGCCCAGTATCTTGCTGCCCTTCAGCTCTCCAAGCCAGTCTTTTGGCACCCACTTCTTTGGGGTAAGCAGCACCTTTACATCGCCGTTTCGGGCCTGCTCTATCTGCTCCTGACCGACGGGCTGTGTCCAAATATTTTTCTTGGCTACTTCTGCATTCCAGGCTGCTCTATTGTACTCAAGTATAGACATAGAAAAATATTGAAAGGATAAAGATACTAAACTGTTGCCGAAGACTTATTAGTTGTACGCAAAACATAAGCTGCCGCTGCCAATCCGCATAGCATAATTCCAATAGCAATAAACTGCGACATGGTCAGGGTAATTCCAAACAGGGTGTAGGGAATATTGACTCTTACAAACTCGATAAAGAATCTTTCCAAACCATTAAACACAAGGTAGATCGCAAAGAGCAATCCCGCTGTTTCGACTCGACTACGCAGCGTAAGCAAGATGACGGTAATGGTACTTGCCATCAAGAATTCGTAGAGGGCAGTCGGGTATACACCCTGAGGCAATTCGCGGCAATACTTGCCTTCGCAGCCTTCGATCTGTACCCCATCTACAGAAACATTATTGGGATAAGTATAAGCCCATAGCCAGTCGGGCAAAAAGCTAAAACGATCGGGATCAGGATTGACAATACCCCAACATCCATCGCCCGAAAAGTGACATCCAAGACGCCCAATACCATAACCCATAATCAGCGATGGCGCCGCTGCATCTGCTAATCGACGCATAGAAATTCCGGCCTTTCGGCAATAGAAATACAAGACTGCCGTAGCTCCGATAAGCCCACCGTACCAGGTAAGGCCGCTAAAGGAAAGCAATGCACCAACAGGATCGGCCGTAAACTCATCCCAGGCTTCCAGATGATAGAGCAGCTTGGCGCCGATTATTCCGGAAGTGGCCGCTATCATGATCAAATCTCCCGTGCGTTGACTAGGCCAAATCTCTTCCTCCACCGTGATGGCCTTGGGCATATTCTCCTGTTTGTGCTGGTACCATTTCTGCGCCACCATCGCAATACCCATTAGGATACCACCGATCCAATTACCCTGGCCAGACAATACCATACCTTGTGGATCAGCCACACAAGCCGAGTAATTGAGCAAACCATGAAGCAGTTTATAGCCCAATACAAATCCTACCACAAAACTCACCAACAGATCCAGGGGAGACAAGGGGCCACCCTTTGTCACCTGTACTTTCGAAGGACCAATCATGCCCAATCGCTCCTGCCGCTTCAGCGAATTGTAAAGCAGAAATGCGCCTACAGCGAAGCCACAAGCCATAAAAAAGCCAAAAGTCTGAACAGGTAGGGGCAGATTGATCCCGGTGATGGATCGAATCATATCAGTGAGCGATGGGTACATCTATTTCTTTTTGTGCGAAAGTACAGTTTCTGATGCTTCGATCAGAATATTGACCACATTGTCGGAATCTACTTCCTTCAACCGGACCATTTTGCTTTGGTTTATCAGCTCGGCATTCCAAGCTGTCTTCACCTTAACGTAATTGTCGGTAAATCCGTGCATGAGTTCCTGCTGTTCTTCCCCCTCAAAGAGAACCGGACGACTGCTACCCAAATGCTGCTCGTAAAAATGACGACGCTTCTTTTCTGATAATATACGCAGCATTTTAGATCGACGTGTGCGCTCCGACTTTGGCACTACAGGCTCAATCTGCAAAGCCGCAGTATTGGCCCGTTCGGAGTAAGTAAACACATGCAGGTAAGACACATCCAATTCGTTCAAAAACCGATAAGTTTCCAAAAAGTCCTCTTCAGACTCCGATGGAAAACCCACAATGACATCCACACCAATGCAGCAATGCGGCATCAGCTTTTTGATCAGTGCCACCCGCTCTACATACAGTTCGCGCAGGTAACGACGTCGCATCAATTTGAGAATCTTATTGCTGCCCGACTGAAGCGGAATATGAAAATGCGGCATAAAGCGTTTACTGCCAGCCACAAAGGAAATGATCTCATCTGAAAGCAAATTCGGCTCTATGCTGGAAATACGAAAACGGTCCACCGTCTCCACTTCATCCAGTGCTTTCACAAGGTCTATAAACTGCTCTTCCGCTCGTTTAGCACCCAGATTGCCCTTGCCAAAATCACCAATATTAACGCCAGTAAGCACCACTTCAGAAACCCCCATCTCACCGATCAGACGCGCATTATTCACGGCATTTTCAATGGTGTCAGAGCGACTCCTTCCCCTCGCCTGCGGTATCGTACAAAAAGCACAAGTATAATCGCAACCATCCTGAACCTTCAAAAAAGACCTCGTCCGCTCTCCAACAGAAAAGGAATGTACAAAGAAATTGGCCGCCTCCACTTCACAGGAAATATACTTGCCGGTATCCTCTTTTGTGAGTTCTTTCAAGTGCTCTGCCAGGTTAAATTTCTCCGCAGCACCAAGCACCAAATCTACGCCTGGAATCTCCGAAATCTCTTTTGGCTTCAGCTGCGCATAGCACCCCACCACAACAATCTGCGCCTGCTCCGATTGCCGCTTCGCCTGCCTAATCACCGCCCTGCACTTCTTGTCCGCATTGTCTGTAACCGAGCAAGTATTGACCACATACACATCCGCCGGCTTATCAAAAGCCACCGTTTCAAAACCCTCCTCCTCCATCATGCGACCAATGGTGGAAGTTTCAGAATAGTTCAGCTTACAGCCCAGCGTATAAAATGCAACTCTCTTCTTCATAATACGCCGCAAAATTACGCAATGTCCACGCTCTCATCAATCAAATCGCATAACTAAACTGTTTTTTAAGAAATATTAGGAGCGAAACTGGCTCTACCGCGTAAATTTCGGTCCGGCTATCCGTTCCAATTCGCTACCCGCCTGCTTGTTCCTGCTCGCTCACTGCCATCTCTCCTATCGTCGAGCTGCCATTGAGCGGCAGTCACCACAGCAGTCGGGCAGCTCATTTCCACTGCTATCCGGGCTATTCTGAAACTTCAGTCTTACGCGCTTGCTTTTGGATGATTGGTAGAGCCAATAAATAGTATCGACCAGAGGACTGGCCTTGGGGTATTTTGCAGAAACCAGCAACTGCAGCCGCTATCCACCCCTCTTTACCAGTTTTCGATTAATCAACGACCCACCTTCAGTCACTACCTGAACCATATAAAGCCCGTTTGCCAGGTAGCTGAGATCCAGCTCTATCAAATCCTGTCCGGCTCCGCGCTGCGTCAACAAAAGCACCCCTGCAATGTCAAACACCCTCACCTCGCTCATACTTGCCTTTTCAACCGTGACGCTCACCATGCCATGAGCTGGGTTTGGAAACAGCCCAATGATCAAGTCATTCATCGCGAGTGATTCATCATTGACCGTAACATCAACATTAGAACCCTGGAGCACATTGCGGTAAAAATTGTAAGCAGCAGCCAGTTGCTGTAAATCATCTTCAGCAAGATCATTGTTTTCCGATTGATCTGTGAAGTCAAGTTCTTCACTACAGTTACTTGCAATATAGTCGAAGAATGCATCATCTGTATCAAACAGTGGCGCTTCCAGGAAGCATTCAGGAAGTTGCAGGTCGAGGTCCTCCGCACATTGGTCGGACAAATACAGGAGCATTTCCTGGAAGCTAGCATCTTCCTCAAGATCGACAATGCACTCTGTAGTTTGCGCAAAAATCTCATTTTCCTCGTCCTCCGAAATCCCACCCTCATCCAGGCAGTTTTCTTCGAGATACTCATACATAGCGTCGAGATTTTCAAATTCCAGTACTCCCAGGCACTCTGCAAACTCATTTTCGAGGAATTCCATTTCAGCAGCTTCATTCCATTCGAAATCACCAGCTTCCCAACTGCCTTCCTC
>JAHDEE010000051.1:29796-31192 GCA_020629005.1 Chitinophagales bacterium | reverse complement strand
AATTACGCCGACAAACCCCTAACTGACGCGGCCCACCTGCAGTGCAAAATAGCCTTGATAGCAGCGAAAATGAAGGCTGCAGCAGGGTGACTGAGTGTGCCGCTGCCGTGGGCTCGGAGCTTGCCGGAGAGACCGCGGAAGCGGATACACGAAGCGCCCTGATGTGGCCTTCATTGTAGCGGATAGCAAGCAATCAGTTTACGCGGCGGGAGGGCGCTTCGCTCCAAATCTTCCGAATTGATGGCTCTTATCGGAGGCTTTCGTTGGAAGGGCTTGATCTGGATTATTGCTACGATTTGCAGATTTGGTTTGGAAAGGAAGAGGCAATATAGACTGTATAGAGGACATTGGCGTAGGAGAGCGGCGAAAGCCCCTTTTAGCTATATTTGCAGAACCCCAATTTATACCATTAAAAACTTAGCTTATGAAAGCCCTTTATGCAATTGCGCTGTTTCTGCTGCTCTCGGCTTTTGCCTCGTCCCAAGAGCGTTCTGATTTTGGAGAGGAAGAGACCGTACTACATCAGGCAGATGACAATTACTTTGGTGAGAATGTGCAAAATTACATTGATAAGAAGTTGCGGGTAATTTGCTTGTCTACACCGCTGAAGCGATATGGTTATCATGGTTTTGTATTGGACCCAACCTTGAATCTTCGGGATTCAATCAATATCTACGGCTGCTGTGAAGGTGCTGCGGCTCCCCGGTACGAGATGCTCTATAACAAAGTATTTACGGTAGTAGATGTGCTGGGTGATACAGAAAAGCCTGATCCCTTGGCTAAATATGGGGATCGGCATTTTTTGAAGCTAGTGGCGAATCACAATTCGGATACCTTATACTATGAGTACTTCACAAATTATGAGACTTCTTTTCCCTTTGTATTACTGGATTATGAGAAGTCTCTGACAAATCGATACACCGATCTGCAATATGTTTTACGGGGCAACAACTGGATTATTCCCAATATGCCCATGGAAGACCATCGAAGTCGCAGGCCTGTTAGTTTCAAGGCTGGTTCCCTCTGGACTTGCAAGGGTATAACTACGGAGACCTATAATTGCCGACCTTCATTGATTCTTGAAAATGACAAAGGAGAGCAAATTGTGATGGATGTAAAAATAGAGCAGGCGATGGACCCTATGATGTTTTTCACCAAAGAAAGAGCTAACGAGTTAAGAAGCCAATGGGGTGACGAAATCTATAAGTCGATCTTAGAGGGAAATGTGAATGTGGGTTTCACCGAGGAAATGGTAAAACTAAGTCAGGGTGAGCCTGATTATGTCGAAACCAGTGGCAAGAGACAGTCCTGGACCTATGGCGGAAGCTTAGTAACATTTGAATCAGGTAAGGTTGTTGCGGTTGACTAAGAATAAGAAATCGTAGAGGCGCACCGA
>JAHDEE010000051.1:0-29696 GCA_020629005.1 Chitinophagales bacterium | reverse complement strand
CCCAAATCCAATGCCCGCTAACAAAAGAGCCCTCATCATCTTCGTGAAAAATCCTGAGTTGGGCAAGGTAAAGACACGACTAGCGAGGGATGCAGGAGATGAAAAGGCACTGGAAGTATATCAATGGCTGATGCAACATACCAGAGACATAACTTCGGCCGTGGATTGTGATCGGAGACTACATTACAGTTCCTGGATACCAGAGCAGGACGATTGGTCCCTTTCCTTCTATGACAAGCTACTACAATCAGATGGAGATTTGGGGCAACGCATGGAAAAGGCATTTGAACAGGCATTTGCGGCTGGGTATGTACAGGTAGTTATCATTGGCAGTGATTGTGCTGATTTAACTACAGAAATGATTCGTCAATCCTTTGAAGCATTGTCGGCCAACGATTTTGTACTTGGGCCTGCCAAAGATGGAGGATATTATTTGCTCGGCATGAAGGCTTTGGAAAGAAGTTTGTTTAGAAATAAAGCCTGGAGCACCGAAGATCTGTTTGAACAAACAAAAGCAGCATTTGAACGATTGAATGCAAAATGCCATTTGATGCCAATGTTAAGCGACATTGACTATTATGATGATTATTTGGACTTTATGGATAGACAAAAGGAAAAGTGAGGGCATTGTTGACTTGCTGAAGACATCCTTCAAGGTAATTTCACTTTTCTTTCTAAATGAGTCTTTTATGAAGCCTTTTGACTTGCAGTTTGCCGATAAATGGGTTATTTTATAAGCACGGAGCGATTTATTGCCTGAAGCGCTAAAAAAATTAACAAATATTGAGAGAGTTTCAGAAGTAGGTGAGTTAATATTGTGGGTGTAGAAAATGTGTCAATCGTGAATATATGTAGAAGAATCTTTACACTTTGTTTTCTGGTATTAATGATGAGTGGCTTGAGCCTGCAAGCAGGCGAAGGGTTTTCATTGAGCTATGAGTCGGACAAAGAAGAGAACCATTTGAGCATTGGATTGGAGAAATTGTACCCCAACCCGCTCAATCAAGGGGAGAATCTTCATATCGAGTACGGTATGTCTGATGAAGGTTATTTGACCTTGCATCTACTAGATGCTGTTGGAAACCTGCTGAAAAAACAACCACTGTTCTTGCGCTCGGGAAGTCAGCATATAGAGCTGGAAACTACTGATTTGCCTCAGGGAATCTACTTCCTGAAGGTCAGTGATGCAGAGAATTCTTCCGTACGTAAGTTTATCGTGCGTTAAACAATTAAATACAATTCATAAGAAAAGGTCTGCCGATGCGCAGGCTTTTTTTGTTTCTATCTGCCAATAAAGCGGTATTTTTGCCCAAAATTCCGAGTAGATGAAAATCAGATGGATTCTTGCTGGCTTGCTTTGCTACTTCTCCGGTTTTTCATGTTTGGCCCAGCTTCCTATACCATACTTTCCCACAGATGCCCTCTTGGATCCTGTAGACTACGAGCCATTTACTCAGTTTTACAACAATCAGTATCTGTTTAATCCTGCATTTGCAGGTGATGAATCTCAGCCAGTGGCGAGCCTGCTCACTCGTACAGTAACCCAGAGTAGAGAAAGCAAGATATGGTCGCTAATGCCACCACTAGGAGCCGCCTTGAACCAGCTGGAACTTGCCGATCGACCAAGGCTGTACCATTTTAATCTCAATTCCTACGAGCCGTCCTGGAAAAGCAGTTGGGGTTTTCAGTTTACCTACTATGAACCTACTAATCCCAACGCCAAAAGAGTGGTTGATGCGGGACTCTCGTTCAATTACGAAGTCCCGATGGGTGAAGTATGGAAGCTCAAATTTGGTATAACTGCCAGCCTGCTTCACTATGATGAAGATTTCCTTTTTGATGTGGATGGCAATCCATATATAGGAGGCCCCAATCAATACATACCAGTAAAACTCAACGAACGCAAGCTAAAGTCGAATACTGACATAGGCGTGCTGATGAAAGGTCCAAAACTGTACTTCGGAGCGGCAATCAATAATATGAATGAACCCAGTTTTCAATTCTATGAGTCTCCGGGAGGCAGGGTGAACCGGTTTCGTAGAAAGATCTTTGTAACAGCAGGCTCTGATTTTGATCTCGGGGGCGTGGTCAAATTCAAGCCCGCCATTTTCTTTTCACAGTACATGAACAGCACCTACACTACTTTGATCTTTGATGCAAATGTGATGGCTGAAATCAAAGAAAAGCTATCTCTAGGTGCCACTGTGAGATTCAACGAAAGACGCTATGGTGGCGCCCTGGCTCTAGGTTACAAATTCTCGGAGAAGTATCAACTCATGTTCTCTTATGATCTTCCGAAGTCGGATGTAAGTTCCTACACTTACTCTCGTTTTGAAGTGGGGCTCTACCTTCATTTGCCAAGAGTTTGGGATGAGGAAGAGCAATTGGATCTTGAATAACTAAGGTTCATAAGCCTTATGTGATAGAACAGCATTAGGTCTCGAAGGTGCGAGAAACTTTACAGATACTACTATTCAAAGACGATTACAGTCAAATCAACAAATGAAGACAAGTACTACAACAAAAGATATGCAGATTTTCGATCTGCTAAAGCAAGAAGAAGACAGACAACTGAGAGGCATAGAACTAATTGCTTCCGAAAACTTTACCAGCCCACAAGTGCGCGAAGCAATGGGCAGTGTATTGACACATAAATATGCTGAAGGGCTACCGGGAAAGAGATACTACGGAGGCTGCGAAGTGGTAGATCAGGTAGAGCAATTAGCAATCGATCGGGCGAAAGAGCTGTTTGGTGCCTGCTGGGCAAATGTTCAACCACACTCAGGAGCGCAGGCAAATGCTGCCGTAATGCTTGCCTGCCTACAGCCTGGCGATGCCATTCTGGGTTTTGATCTCAGTCATGGAGGCCATTTGACGCATGGCTCTTCAGTCAACTATTCCGGTAAGATCTATCAGCCCAACTTCTATGGGGTGGAAGAAGACACAGGGGTAGTAGATATGAATAGAGTTGAGGCCATTGCGCAGAAAGTCAAACCGAAACTAATTATTGTTGGTGCCTCAGCTTATTCTCGAGACTGGGATTACAAAGCCTTCCGTGAAATTGCCGACAAGGTTGGAGCGCTGCTAATGGCTGATGTTGCTCATATAGCAGGGCTGATTGCAGCAAAAGTCTTGCGAGATCCAATGCAGCATTGCCACCTTGTTACTACCACTACTCACAAAACGCTACGGGGTCCCAGAGGAGGACTCATCATGATGGGAAATGATTTCGACAATCCATTTGGATTGAAAACAGGGAAAGGAGCCATCCGAAGCATGAGCAGTTTACTGGATAGTGGAGTCTTCCCTGGCACACAAGGAGGGCCACTGGAGCACGTTATTGCTGCAAAAGCTGTTTCCTTTCTGGAAGCTCTCGGAGAGGATTTTAAAGTCTATTCAAAGCAAGTACTGGACAATGCCCAGGTACTTGCAAATGAGCTGGTGAAACGTGACTATAAAATCATCTCCGGAGGAACAGACAATCATTTGATGCTGATCGACCTTCGCAATAAGGACATTTCCGGCAAGAAAGCCGATCGAATTTTGGGGGAGGCAGATATCACTGTCAACAAAAACATGGTTCCCTTTGACACCCGATCTCCTTTTGTAACTTCAGGTATTCGCCTGGGAACCCCTGCGGCGACAACCCGGGGCATGAAGGAGGAGGACATGAAACAGATCGCAGAATGGATAGATACTGTAATCAGTAATCCTGACGATTCCGGCTTACATGAAGAGATCAAGGCAGCAGTGAATAAGCGTATGGCAGGCTTCCCCTTGTTTGCCCACTAGCAGATAAGCTTGCAACACCCCTGGTTCTACTGACAACCCCGTTTTTATCTTCGACTACAATTTGAGCCCAAAGATGAAAGAAGCAAAGATTAGTAAACTGTTGGTAGCCAACAGGGGAGAAATTGCACTCAGAGTACTCAGAGCTGCATCGGAACTGCGAATTACGACCGTTGCGATCTATACTTTTGAAGATCGCTACTCTCTTCATCGATATAAGGCAGACGAAGCCTATCAGATTGGCAGCAAGGAAGACCCACTCAAACCCTACCTCGATATCGAGGAGATCATTAAGGTGGCTAAGACGAACAATATCGAAGCCATTCATCCTGGTTATGGATTCCTCTCTGAAAATGTAAAATTTGCCAGGGCATGTAAGGAGGCAGGTATTATCTTCATCGGACCGGAACCGGAGGTCATGGAGCGTCTTGGTGACAAGGTTAAAGCCAAGGAGGTAGCCAGACTGGCTGGTGTACCGCTTATTGAAGATAATCGTGACCCACTACAGGATGTCTCCACAGCTATTCGAGAAGCAAACCGCATCGGCTATCCGGTCATTGTCAAGGCTGCTTCTGGCGGCGGCGGACGAGGCATGCGCGTTGTTAGAAACGATGAGGATTTGCAAACGGCTTACATCGAGTCGAAACGAGAATCGCTCAACGCTTTTGGAGACGACACTATTTTCCTGGAAAAGTTTGTCGAAAACCCAAAGCACATCGAGGTTCAAATCATCGGTGACAATCATGGAAACATACTGCACCTTTTTGAGCGAGACTGCTCAGTGCAAAGACGCTTTCAAAAAGTTGTTGAGGTGGCACCGGCTCCAAATCTGAAACCGGAAACCAAAAAGGCATTACACGAATATGCCCTGAAGATTGCCAAAGAAGTCAATTATAACAACGCCGGAACAGTTGAGTTTCTGGTAGACGAAGCAGAGAACATCTACTTTATTGAAGTAAATCCCCGAATTCAAGTAGAGCATACGGTTACGGAAGAGGTAACTGGCATCGATATCGTAAGAACACAGATTCTGATTGCGGCAGGCAAAACCCTTGATTCAAGAGGCATTGGCCTAAGCAAACAGGAAGCCATAGAGGTTAACGGCTTTGCTATTCAATGTCGTGTCACTACCGAAGATCCAAAGAACAATTTCAAACCCGATTACGGCACCATCATCGCTTATAGATCTGTCGGTGGATTTGGGATCAGAATCGATGAGGGCAGCTCCTATCCTGGCGTAACAATTTCGCCGTTCTTCGATTCCCTGCTGGCCAAAGTGACCGCTCGTGGACGTACACTACAAGGAGCCTCACAAAGATTAAATCGTGCACTTCGAGAATTTAGAGTACGAGGTGTGAAAACCAATGTCGACTTCCTACAAAATGTGCTGGAACATCCTGCATTTGCAAAGGGAGAAGCAAGGGTCAACTTCATCAAGGACCATCCAGACCTACTGCAATATCGAAAGAGACAAGACAGAGCGACAAGGATTCTCAGCTATCTGGCTGATGTTGCAGTAAATGGTAATCCCGACGTAAAATTTGTCGATCCAGCAGTAAATATCAAAGAAGCCCGAGTCCCATCTTTCGATCCCTATGGAGACTGTGCTCCCGGTACCAAACAACGGTTAGATGCTGGCCGCCCGGAATTCCTCCAGTGGCTCAAAAACGAAAAGGAGGTCAAGATCACGGACACGACTTTTCGGGATGCACATCAATCGCTGATCGCTACAAGAGTGCGAAGTCGGGATATTCTGCAAGTAGCCAGACCTTTCGCACAGCATCATCCACAGACCTTTAGTATGGAAGTGTGGGGAGGAGCCACTTTTGATGTTGCCCTGCGCTTCCTCAAGGAGTGTCCCTGGGAACGACTACAGCAGATACGACAAGCAGTCCCCAACATACTTCTACAGATGCTACTACGAGGGTCGAATGCGGTGGGCTACACAGCTTACCCCGACAACCTGATCGAAAAGTTTATTGTTCACAGCTGGGAACAGGGAGTGGATATCTTCAGAATCTTTGACTCGCTTAATTGGGTGGAGAACATGAAGGTGAGCATCAAAACCGTCAAAGAGGAAACGGGTGGAATAGCAGAAGCTTGCCTCTGTTATACAGGGGATATTTCAAACCCGGAGAGACAGAAGTACAACCTACAATATTACATCGACCTCGCTCGGAGGCTAGAAGATGCAGGAGCACATATGCTGGCAGTCAAGGACATGGCTGGTCTGCTCAAGCCGTATGCTGCGGAGACCTTGATCTCACATCTCAAAGAAGCAGTAGATTTACCTATCCATCTACATACGCACGATACATCTTCGGCGCAATTAGCAACCTACCTAAAAGCGGTCGAAGCAGGTGTAGACGTGGTAGATCTTGCTCTGTCCTCCATGTCCGGACTTACGTCGCAGCCAAACCTGAATACCTTCCTCAATATTCTTAAGGGCTCGGAAAGGTGCCCCGAATTTGATCTCGACTCGCTCAATCAGTTTTCCAACTATTGGGAAACCGTCAGAGAATGGTATTACCCATTCGAATCAGGACTCAAAGCAGGAACAGGAGAGGTTTTCGATCACGAAATTCCCGGTGGTCAGTATTCAAATCTCGGCACACAGGCCCGATCGCTAGGACTAGACAATCGAATGCCGGAAATCAAAAAGGCATATGCCGAAGTCAATCAACTATTCGGTGACATCGTCAAAGTTACTCCCTCTTCAAAAGTTGTAGGTGATTTGGCCCTTTACATGGTTTCGAATGGATTTACCAAGCTCGATATCGAGACAAGAGGCCACGAGATTTCTTTTCCCGAGTCCACCAAAAATTTCTTCATGGGGCACCTGGGTCAGCCACATCAGGGATTCCCAAAGAAGATGCAAGAGATGGTGTTGAAAGGCCAGCAACCTTTGAAAGGAAGAGCCAATGAGGCCATGGAGCAAATCGATTTCGAAAAGTCCTTTGCAGACTTTCAAGCCGAATATCCCGATATGTCCAGTTTTAGCGACTTCCTATCATATCTTTTCTACCCTCGGGTTTTTGCCGATTATTACGAGTCCTACAAACGCTACGGACGCTTGAGTGTCTTACCCTCCAAGCAGTTTTTCTTCCCTATGGAGCTGGATGAAGAAACCATTTTTCAAATGAGTCCCGGCAAAAGACTGCTCATTAAGCTGGTATACCTCAGCGATTCCAGTGAAGATGGCTTTAGAAATGTTCAATTCAAACTAAACGGCCAAACCCGAACTGTCAGTGTAAGAGATGAGTCTGTAAAAGTAGACAGCAAAGTCCATCTAAAAGCAAACGGCGAAAATCACGTCGGCGCTCCACTTCAGGGCCTGCTTTCACAGATATTTGTGCAACAAGGTCAGACCGTAGAAAAGAATACGCCTTTATTCGTGATCGAAGCCATGAAAATGGAGACCACCATAACCGCCTCGCAGCCATGCAGCATTCAGCAGCTGGTATTGCAGCCAGGTACCATGGTGGATGCCGATGATTTGATTCTAATCACGGAGCCTGGTAGGGCAGAGGCTTAGCTCGCAGACAGAGCTCGGTTGAAGAAGGTTTTAAAAGTTAGCATACTCTCAAAATGTTTCGCCATCTTACTCGTAAACTGCTTGGAATACAGTTCCTTATCAGATATACTACGGTGGGCTATAAAGGACTTATGCCTAAGATATTTCATAGCTGGATTATCCGCAGCATATCCTCTGGGACTTGTCTTTAGTTTTTCCCCTTCGAGCTCCCCCCAGGTTTTCTTGAAGTTCTTGTCCTTCAGTATAGATTCGAATTCCTCCAGGTTGTAGTCAATTTCCTGACGAATAGCTTTCAAACGATCACCAGTTGGCATATATGCTCCACCGGCTATCATAGAATCTGTCGGTCCAATGTGAAGATAATATCCCGTCATCATGCTTTTTCTCCCTCCAGCTCCCATACTGGCCCCAAAGTTGGTCTTGTAGGGTTCCTTGTTCTTGGAGAATCGAACATCACGGTAAATTCTGAACACACAATCTTTAGCCAAAGTGCCTTTCATTTCGGGATCAAACTCTGCAATTTTGTCCAGCAGTTCTTGCACACAAAACTCAAAGTTTTCTTTCGCGGTCTGAAAGGCTTGCTTATTATCCTTAAACCATTCTCGGTTATTGTTGTTCTTCAAGCGCTCAAGGAAGGTTAATGTTGATTTTTCAAGCATGGTAGATCAAGTCGGTTTTGCGATGGTCCAATAGCATTCAGCGTGGTTGTACAATTCTTGCAGTAAAACATGAATATAGTGACAAGCACGTAAATTACTGCTATTTTTGCGCCGCAATGGTTACTTATCCTCAAAGTCCGGTCAAAACATCAGTTGAGGAGTTAGGCGCTCATTCACTGACTTTTGCACAAAAACTCGGGGCCCCAACGAGTAAAAAACCCATAATTGATCAATAAACTTGCATAGACATAAATTGAGGTAGCTGCAAAAGATGGAAATAAAAACGCGTTCCAAAAAGGATTTGTCAGACGAGGATGTCATTAAGCACATTCTGGATAGTGGATCTATGCAGTACATCGAAGTACTATATGATCGCTACTCGCAGAAAGTTTATCGCAAATGTCTGAGCTTTGTCAAACAGCCGTCAATTGCTCAGGATATTACGCACGACATCTTCATCAAAGTGTACATGAACCTTGGAAGTTACCGAAGCCAATCTCGTTTCTCAACCTGGTTGTATTCGATTACTTATAACTATTGCATCGACTTCCTTAGAAAAGGTAAAAAGCAGAAACTAGTCTCCATGGAAAATCAAACACAGGCCATGGAGCGAATGGAGGAAGACGAACCGGAAGAACTACCGTACATCGAAATTGATCGACTGACTAAGATCATGGATCAGATTACCTCTGAAGAGAAGATGATCCTGCTTATGAAGTACAAAGACGGAATGAGTATCAAAGACATCAAAGAGGTGTTCGAAATCTCAGAAAGTGCAACCAAGATGCGGATCAAAAGGGCCAAAGAAAAGGTTCGAAACATTTATTTCAATACTTACAAAGAAACACTTTAGGCAGTGGCAGAAGATAGAAAACCATTTGAGGATTACGAGCCGGAAAAAGGGGCTCGCATGCCAGATGAACAAGCGATAAAAGAAGAGGTGCTTGGAGCAGTGAATAAGACGAAAAATGTCTTTGAAGTGCTTTCCTTGTACATAGGTCAGATAGGAAGCTTCATTGGCTCCCTTATGAAAACCTTCTTAGGGGAAGAAACATCCTCCCCAACCAATGGAATTACGGATGATGAACACAAAAAAAATCCCTGATAAGTAAAGCTTTTGGCCATAAATTTTTCCCGAATTTAACGCCTCTTTTAAATAAAAGATTCCAAGCTCCTGTGAGTCAAGCGGCTGACAATCCATTGCCTTCGCCTTATTCTAGAAACAACTACAAATTGAGATTGATCCATGTCAATCGCTAGAATTGCGTGACTTTGTTTGAAAGAGACGTCATAGTAGAATAATAAAGTAAAAACTATAAACTCACATCATTCTTATGGGACTACTAGAAACCGTAATGGAAAATTTGAGGGAGGTTTTCGTTAACTCTGCCGAAGTTATCGGGTCAAATTTACCTCACTTCATCACCGGATTCATCCTGATCGTAATCGGTTGGATTCTTGCCAAACTGATCTCCGGAGGCATCGCAAAAGCCTTGGATCGCATCGGCATCAACAAACTTGGCGACAAACTGAGAGAAATTGAACTATTCAAATCTTTCAATTATCGACTATCTGATATAGTCAAAAAGATTCTTTACTACTCCATCTTCCTGGTTTTCTTCCTCTCAGCTTGTGAAGTCACTGGATTGGAAAATGTATCTAGCGGTATTTACAATCTATTAGGTTATCTGCCCAAGCTGCTGGTAGCGGGTATCATGTTCCTCGCTGGTACTTTCATCGCCAACATCGTGAAAGATTTGGTAGCCAATGCTACCTCTTCCATGAATATCAAAGGCGGTAAATTCATCAGCCAGGCTATCTTCTATTTCCTGGTTATCATGGTTTCGATTACATCGCTAAACCAGGCTGGAATTGGCACTGAAATCATTACCAACAACCTTACGATGATCTTGGGTGCTGTACTTCTAACCTTTGCGATTGGCTACGGATTGGCTTCGAAAGATATCATGGCAAGTACTCTTGCCTCTTTCTACAGCAAAGAGAAATTCAAGGTAGGACAGACCGTAGGAGTCAACGGCATAAAAGGCCAGATTGTTGATCGCGACAGCACTTCTGTAACCATTGCATCAGATGGACGCAAGGTGATGATCCCTCTTAGCAAGCTTGTCGCTACCGAAGTTGAAATCTACGACAAATAAGAATTGAATTGTTCCGGTAGCTAGAACTCATAAAAACCTAAAGCCTGATTAGCATTGCTGATCAGGCTTTTTTATTGTTACCAAAGCTGTTGTTTCATACCAATGTACTTTATTTGGAGCGAAACGGGCTCCATCGCGTAAGCTGCCTACGCGCTATCCGCTCCAATTCACCACTGGTCTGCCTGCTCATGCGCTGCACAGCGGGTCTCTCCTATCGTCGAGCCCCTCTGTGCAGGCATTCGCCACGGCATCCCATTGGTTCATTTCCACTTCTATCGCGGCTATTTTGTCTCAGCCGTCCCACGTTGCGGGATCAAAGAGGGATCAAGCAAGGAGAAAGGAGAAAGGAGAAAGGAGAAAGCAAAGATAAAAGAGCAAGGAAGGAGAGTGCCAGTTGCTGGCTACCGAAAGCACTAAACTGACCAAGCGGTCGGCGCGACGGGGACGTCACGATGGGCCTCCGTTGTCCATATTTAAAGGGGAAGCTTTAGCGGGTGGATGGTCCGTGCAGTGAGGGAATTGGGTGTCTAAGGAGTTAGGCGGTTTGCTATTTTGGGGCGCCAGATTGGGCGTGGCGGAGTGCACGATCAAGATAGCCCTGATCGCAGCGGAATGCAGCTTGCAGGCAGCCGACTGAGTGTGCCGGCAGGGAGGCTCGACGCTAGGAGAGCCTTCCTGCTGGATACACGAAGCGGCTGACTGTGAGCTGCATTATAGCGGAGAGCAGGCCAACCGTCGACGCGGTGGGTGGCTGCTTCGCTGCAAGTAATGAAAAAACCACCACTATCTTATTGACAGTGGTGGTTTTTCATTCGGTTACGCATTGGCTGTTGCCGCTGCAGTTAAAAATAGCTGGAAAGCAGGACAAAGTTCATTACTCGTCGGTGAAGTCATTGATCGTGCCAATGACTTCTTCCATACGATCATAATTCAGTGTGTAAAAGATGAACTTTCCCTCTCTTTTCGTGCTTACGAGGCCAACATTCCTGAGAATTCTCAAGTGTTGGGAAGTTATGGATTGTTCAAGTTTCAACGTATTGTAAATCTTGTTGACGTTGATTACTTCATTCTTATCGATGAACTTTATGATTTTGAGTCTGAGCGGGTGTGCCAAGGCTCTGAGAAGCTCAGCCGCATGACTAAGATTCTCCTGATTAAATTGGGACATATCAGAAAAAATTTGACTAACTGTAATTATGCAAAGATAGAGAATAAAACCTCGAACTTAAAGTCCGAGGTTTTATTTTCTTTATCGCCAGAAAGTGGTGTTCAAAGCGAAAATCTTGCAGTCTATCGAGCTAGTTCTTCAACCAGGTTACCGATTTCTTCGATTCTGTCATGATTGAGAGAGTAGTAGATAAACTTACCGTCACGCTCTGTATTTACAACTCCGCTTCTGCGAAGGATTGCAAGATGCTGAGAAGCAACGCTTTGCTCTAACCTAAGCTTAACGTAGATCTCGGTTACGGTCAGTCTCTTGTTCTCATCAAGAAGTTGAATGATCGATTGGCGGAGCTTGTGATTCACAGATCTCAATACCAAAACAGCTTTGCGTAGCTGATTGTAATCGATTTTAATGGTTGTACCATTGTCTCTGCTTAGCTCGACTGTGTCTGCTTTAAGTGTTCCCATAGCTTAAAAAAATGTTTAGTTAAGATAATAAATAACAACTACATGCCCCGATTCTCGCTTTTCATGGCTCCTGCCGGGACAAGATTCAAGTTTTATAAATTTAGCTTACGTGACCGGTGTGCGCCGGTCATGTGCTCTTTCAAGTAAAAAGGTGTCCAATAGGCCAAGTCTTCAAATTTCTTGGCCCTAAAACGTTCAATGGCTGTTGGCAGAAGGAAACGGGCAGAAATAAATGATTCACAGTGGAAAGAGGCGTTTGAGTGATGGACCTCCGACTGTACTTTGTCAGCTCCACTACCAAAGAAGCAAATTGGCCTTTGGTCGAGCTCTTCTTTAAACGAATTCTGGTCAATAATCATTGCATTTGGGGCCATCTCCTCTACTCCCTCCAGGTTGTAGGCGGCTGTATAGACCTCCATTCTCCTTGCATCAATCATTGGGCACAACAATGTGCTATTTTCTAATTTTGTTTGTTTCTCCACCATTCCATTAAACATGCATCTTAGGCTCAGAATCGCAATCAAAGGTATTTGCGCACCGTAAGCAATTCCCGTTGCTACCGAGGCCCCAATACGTAAACCTGTGTAGGATCCTGGGCCAGCACTAACGGCGACAGCATCTAAATCACTCATTTTGAGCCCTGCCTCCTCCAACACTTCCTCGATCATCAAATTGATCAAATTAGAGTGCGATTGCGGCACACTGCTTTCCTGACCAATTAATGCCTCATCACTTGTCGAAATCGCCACAGAACATAGGCCCGAACTAGTTTCGAGGCACAATATGTTACCCTTCATCCGCCACTACCATTACATACGACAAAATAAGAAATTAAAAGTATACAAAATGTCAGAAGGTAACAAATCTACAAGAAGATTTTCAACAAAATACTAATATCAAGCTAAGAATAGACAGTATTCTGTCCGCTTGTATAGCATCTGTAGTAGGTAGCGCCTACTACAAGTTAATATTCTTTCCTATAACGGTCTTCGCTTTATGATTATAAACCAAAAGCATAATCTGATTGACCTTGAGACTATTAGATATTTAGAAGGTCACTTCAAAAGTGATTTTTTTATCATCTCTTTGAATAGTAACCTGCGATTTGTCTCCTTTCGAATATTGAGATAGGGCCTTCATATAGGTCTGCATGTCTGTAACCTGAAAGTCATCCATTTGTACAACCACATCCCCGTCTATTATGCCCGCATTGGCCGCCGGCTTGTTTTCACGTATGCCATCAATTCGCATGCCCTTGCCATCAAAAAGATAGTCAGGAATTACTCCCAGTGTCACAGTAAACTTAACAGGTCGGGAATCATCATTGTTCGTTTTACTAAAGGCGACTTTTCCTTTTTCGTCCAAACTGTCAATTACAGCCAGTGAATGCTGAATTACAGCGTAAATACCGTCATAATTGATCAGCTCCTCATCATCTGAAGGTTTATGGTAGTCGGAGTGTGCACCTGTGAAGTAGTGAACCGCTGGCACATCAGATAGGTAAAAAGAGGTGTGATCTGAACCGCCAACACCCGATTCTGTGGTTTTTATCTTGAGGCTATCAGGACCTGCTGTCTCCATAACTCCCCAGGCATCTGAGGTTCCTACGCCATTGATCAATAAAGTATTGTCTGCCATCCGGCCTACCATGTCATAATTAAGCATGTAATTCATGCTCGCCAAATCCTTGGTTGGGTTCTTAACGTAGTAGTTAGAACCAAATAACCCCCGCTCTTCACCTGAGAAACAGGCAAAAAGGTAGTTATTACCATCGTACTTGTCTGACTTTAGCTGTTCAGCCAATTCCAGAATTACCGCAATACCGCTGGCATTGTCATCTGCTCCATTGTGTATATCTGGCTCACCAGCATGCAGAGAACCACCATGCAGACCGTAGCCCAGGTGATCATAGTGCCCACCAATCACGACCGTGTTCTCAGCCCCCTTATCAAGAAAGCCCAGCACATTTTTGCCTGTCAGCTCAATGGCTTTAAGATCAACCTTAATTGTTGCCGATTTCAGCTTATTCGGGACCTTATGCACATACACAGCCGGGATCGGAAGATCATTAACTCTACGGTCTAAATTGAAAGCGGGAGGATCTGAGTCTGGGCCTGCGGGTACAAAAATCACCGCTCTGGCCCCATTTGCCTTGGCTGTTTCGACTTTCTTTTCCAGCGTTGAAAAAGGGAAGAAATCTGAGTGTGGATTTTCGCCTTCAGGAGTCGAAAGCTTTATCAGGAATATGTCGCCCTTGCCTTGCTTGATCTTGGCAAAATCATCATGTTTGAGCTCTGGTGCCTGTATACCAAAACCGGCATGTTGTACTGAAGAACTAACTACTCCATTAGCACTTGCGACAACCGGATAATATTCCGTCTCGAACTTTATTGATTGGCCATTTAGCTCCAGCAAGTTTTCCTTGCCTACTTCCTTACCAGCGCTGAAAGTGAAGGGCTGTAGAAAGCTGCCATCATCTCCCGCTGGAGACAATCCCAACTTCTTGTATTCTTCGATGATATAGTCAGCCGCTTGCTGCTCGCCCTGGGAGCCTGTATCTCTACCTTCCAGCTCATCACTGGCCAGAAAAAGAATGTGCTGCTTGCAATCTTTTAGAGTCTCTGCGCGCTCATCTTGTGCGCTACAGATCATTGGGGCTACTGCCAGAAGCAGCATTATTAGTGGTCGCATATTACCTGAATTTTGCGCTAAGTTAAGCAGGTATATGCGAAAGTTAAAAACTGTAATCGTGCTTCACTAGTTCGCCGACAGAATGCGCTTCATCTCGTCGGGCTTACCCAGCAATTCGATCGCATTTGCAACCAGTTTGTCGTCTTTAAGCGTTGCCTCAACCTTGCCAGCCTGGTAATAATACCTGGAAACGATCTCTTCCTTTAACATGGGCATTATTTCCGCTTTCTGTTGCATAGCAAAGTTTCTGTTTTTGGATTGGAGCGATTCTTTTAGTTGCTCGATATTTTCAGCAACAACTGGATCATACTTTTCGATCTCTGCGCTCTTCTCCAGCGCTTCCAGGAGTTTTTCCGTATCAGATTCGAATTCTATGTCCTGAGTCTCCAACCACTTTACGAAATCTGCAAAGTCTTCGTCACTTAGTTCAAATTCTGTTGGCGCAGCAATGCTGTCATGTTGGCTGAAGTAGTAGCTCGCATAACCGAAAATTACCTTTTTCTCCTTGATGAAATCGGTGAAGACCGGCAAATCTTCCTTGTCATAAACCACATCAGGAGTTACTCCCGATCCGTCATAGACCGTTCGTCCGGCCTTCGTTTTAAACGCTTTTTTCAGCGAATCGGGAACGTCGCTTACTCCATCCTTATAGCGGCCTGAATAATCGATAGATTGGATACAGCGTCCACTCGGCAGCAGATATTTGGCAACTGTCAACTTAAGCCGGGGTTTGTTGGTACCTTTTGGTTGTGAATCCAGTTCCAGTTCTCTTATATTTTGCACTAGTCCTTTTCCAAATGTATTGGTACCCATCACCACACCTCGATCATGATCTTGCAGCACACCGGAAACAATCTCAGAAGCAGAAGCCGACTTACCATTGGTTAATACAACAACAGGCGTTTCCAAATCTAAGGGATCTTCCTGACCAAAGTATTCTTTATTCCAATCCGGTGTCTTACCAACAGTACTAACAATCAATTCTCCTTCATCAACGAAGATGTTTCCGATTCTGATTGCTTCACGCAGCAGCCCCCCGGGGTTTCCGCGAAGATCGAAAACAAGCCCCTTGATATCACTACTATCTTTCAGTGCTTTAAATGCATCCTTAACATACTTGCCACAATCAGCAGTGAAGCTGCTTAGCTTGATGTAGCCTATCTCATCGTTGAGCATTGTTTTGTAAGTCACACTTTGGGGCGGTATCCGTTCTCTGAACATGTTCTTAGACTCTGTACTACCTGTGACGGCTTTCTCCACCGTTAGCATGACATCCGAACCGACCTCACCAACCAGATAATCCTTAATTTCTTCCAAGGATCTATCAGCGATATCCTGCCCATCTATTTTTTTGATCACATCTCCTGGAGCTATACCTGCCATATCTGCAGGTAGTCCCTTAAGCACCTGGGTCACCACCACGTCTTTGTCCAGTTTATCCAAACCTACACCTATATCACCTGGACTTCCTAGTTGCCTCAGACGAGCCGCAGCAATCTGTGATTCTGTGATGTAGTTTGTATAAGGATCAAGAGATTTCAGCATTCCATCTATCCCCTGCTTCATCAATTCTGCTGACTGGACTTCATCGACATAGCTATCATGCATTACTCGATAGAGGTGCGCATAGAGATCCAGATTCTTTGATATAGCGAAATAGCGATCGTTATTTGAGAACGAAAACAGTCCGACAAGGAAAAGGAAGGAAAATGCTCCCAGTGCTATTTTCTTTTTTGATTTCAACATAGCGTTAATGGATTTAGGCCTAGCGGGAGGCAGTTAGGAGTTGATTAAATCTGCTTTCATCGGTCATCAATTCAAGTGTTTCTTTGATCACCGGGTCGAATTGTAGGCTGTTTTCAATTCTTCCACTCTGGTAGTAATAGCGTGAGCTAATTTCCTCGGCCAGCAGCTCCGATATTTCCTCCTTAAATTTGTAGAGATCATTCGCTTTATCTGCTTTGATCTTTTCCTCCATCTGCTCTATTTGCTTTTTTATGTCCTCTCCATAGCCGTCTTCCTCGGCTCTTTCCTTCATTGTTTCCAGAATTTTTTCCGTTCGACTAGTGTATTTGAAATCTTGATTTTGTAAGAAGCCAACAAAATCGTCAAACTGAGCATCGCTTAGTCGGAAGTCTCTAGCCCCCGCTATGCTAGGGTTCTTACGATGAAAGTCGGTCGCATACTTGAAGATCAACTGCTGATTAAAAAGACCGACCGATACATTGGATAATAATGGCTCTTCTACCTCCAAATCCGGATCAATTCCGCTTGCGTCAAAAACCTTTCTTCCTTTGGTTGTGGAGAAGCTTGTCCTGAGTGAATCCGGAATCTTTTCTGCACCATCCTTATAGCCTCCAAAGTAGTCCACTGCCTGGATGCAGCGTCCACTGGGAAGGAAGTACTTCGAAGTGGTCAGCTTTAGTCTGCTGCTGTATCCCATATCCCGTGTCGTCTGGACCAATCCTTTACCAAATGATCTTTGACCGACTACCAGGCCTCGATCGTGATCTTGCATCACCCCAGACACAATCTCCGCTGCAGAGGCTGAGTTTCTGTTAGTCAGTACCACCAGTTTCACATCCTGATCGATAGCCTGCTTCCTTGTTTTGTAAGTCTTTTCTATGTCCGCTTCTCTTCCCTTAGTGTTAACCACAACCAATCCCTTAGGCAGAAACAAGTTGCTTACAGCTACCGCCTCATTCAGCAGGCCTCCAGGATTCCCCCTAAGGTCGAGAATGAGTGAAGTCATGGAGGGATTCTCCTTTTTCAAAGCTTCAAAAGATTCTTCTATGCTCTTGCTGCAATTTTCTGTAAAGCTGCTAAGCAAAATGTAACCAGTACTTTGATTTAGCATTCCGTGAAAAGGCACACTTGCAATCTTGACTTCTTCTCGGGTCAAGATTTTATCCTCCTGTGTGGTTTCACCGGGCCTTTGTATCGTGATGGTAACCTTTGTGCCTGGCTTACCTTTCAAGAGTTTACTAATCTCCGATGTATTCTTGTTTTTGGCGGATTGGCCATCAATCTTGATAATCTTGTCGCCGGCAATCAAACCAGCTTTGAAGGCAGGAAAACCCTCATACGGCTCCGAAATAATCACGTAGTCACCTGATTCGCGAATGAGTGCTCCGATACCACCATATTTTCCGGTAGTGGTAAGATTGTAATTGCCGATCTCTTCTTCCGGATAAAAAGATGTATAGGGATCAAGTGAGCCCAGCATCGCGTCAATACCTTCCTTAATTAAATCGTCAGGATCAAGGTCATCAACATAATAGTTGTTGAGATCCATGTAAAGGGTGGTAAATAGATCGAGGTTCTTGTTAATTTCAAAGGTATTTCTTCCAATGAAGGACATGGAAGCAGTACCTACAGCTAGTAATGCCGCGAACAATACTCGTTTCATTGATTTGGACATCGAATCAGTTTTGATAGTACTTGGGCTTTGTGGTCTTTTACACAAGTTTGAAAACAAGGATACTGAAGTGAAGGTTCTGCACATTTTCGTGCAAGATCACATTATCTAGGGAACAGGATCATGCCCATGGCCACCCCAGGGGTGACAAGAGAGGATTCTTTTGACTGTCAGCCAACTGCCGCGAAGTGCCCCATGCTTCTGTATTGCCTCAATTCCATAGTTGGAGCAAGTAGGCAAGTAGCGGCAAGAAGAAGGAAACCAAGGCGAAATGGCTTTCTGATAGAATCTGATCAAAAGCAGAAGGATGTTCTTAAGCATTGCCGTCAGCTTTCAGTATTTGCTGTTGAACGTGTATCAAACTTAACACCAATTTCTCCGAAATTATTTTGTAGGGAAGGAGTTCATTGCTTAAGAAAATGAACATCAGTGCCACTTGCGATTCATTTTCGTGCAGTACCTGGTAAAAGGAGGGCTTTGCCAGGCGATAAGCCTCCCGCATTTGCCGTTTCACTCGATTGCGATCGACTGCTTTGGGAAGCTTCTTTCTTGAAACAGCAAAGCCAGCTTGCGCTGGCAATGTTGGATATCCTAAAGCTGTTTCTTTCCACACAACCTTGATAGGATAAAATACCTTACCCCTTCCCTCCGAAAAAAGACGCTTAATTAGCGTACGGCTTTTTAGCCGCTCACTGGATTTGAAGGAGTTTTGCTTGTTTGTCATTGTCAATTACGTGATCGACACATAATCGCATCACGTGTTGGCATAGGGCTATACTAAAGCTACTTAGTGTGCTTTTCATCAGAAACAGTCAGCTTCTTGCGACCTTTCTTTCTCCTGCGAGCCAATACCTGACGTCCTCTTTTGCTCGACATTCTTTTCTTGAACCCGTGCTTATTTGTTCTCTTCTTTCTTGATGGCTGAAATGTCCTTTTCATCGCTATGTCAGATTTTTAGAACGGCAAAGATAACTAATTTTCTGCTTACTTACTTGCAATACCTAAAGTAATTGCTGAGAAGACCAGGATATGACTACTTATAGCTTACTCGCTTGAGCTTAGACCTCAATTTTCATATTGAGATACTGCTGAAACTCCTTACGTAAATCGACATCCTTGAATTTGCCTCTGTATTCCGCGGTTAGGGTTGTGCTACTTATATCCTCGATACCTCTGGAGATTACACAGAAGTGTTTTGCCTCAATCAGAACAGCTACATTTTCCGTATCCAGGGATTCCTGTAATTCGTTGGCAATCTGCATGGTAAGTCTTTCCTGCACCTGAGGTCTGCGCGAGTAGTAATCGACGATTCGGTTTAGTTTCGAAAGCCCCACAACCTTACCGTCTGGTATATATGCTACGTGAGCTTTGCCCACTATTGGCAAAAAGTGATGCTCACAAGTTGAAAACACGCTTATATCCTTCTCAACCAGCATTTCTTCATATTGAAACTGATTTTGGAAGGTTTTAACCTTTGGCTTGTTTGCAGGATCAAGGCCATTAAAAATTTCCTTGACAAACATTTTGGCTACTCTGTAAGGAGTGCCACTTAGGCTGTCATCCTTCATGTCCAGCCCCATTGTCTCCATTATTTTTCGAAAATGCTCTTCAATGATCACCATTTTCTCCTCTTCACTCAGCAAGAAAGCATCCTCTCTTAGCGGCGTTCCGCCAGAAGTAGCAATATGCCCTTCACCAACTTCGTCGTGACCATTCACCTCACTACCCAAATTCTTAATCTTCATCATGCATAGATTTCTAAGCTCAGTCACTGAGCAATCGAGACGACATATAGAAAGTCCGTACTCAGTAAAAAAACGAACTCCTAATAAAGTTCAGCTTAGTTTTGAAAAAAACAGGAAATGCGGTGAAAAAAAGTGCGGAGCTAAGATACAGCTTTTGCCGAGACCTGAACATCAAAAAATGGTCCAGCAGCAGGCAGAAATCAGATCTTTTTGCCTTTCATTGCTTTAGAGACTGCCAAATCCATTACTCGCTCTGCAAAAGGCCTTGTAAAATCGTTTAGATCGACAATGCCGGCTTGTATCTGATCTTTATCATTCCCTTCCAAGGCCCCCCTAAGTTTCTCCAGAAGTGCTTCAGTTCCCATGATCTCTTCTTCACTCAAATGCTCGGAATGTTTTGCCAGGAAGCCTACAGTGGTATCCGCCATCATTCGGGCTTCGTTCTTAGCTTCCTGCAAAGCTCTGGCTTTCATATCTGTCTCTGCATTGAGAATAGAATCTTTAAGCATTTTAGCGAGCTCTTGTTCTGTAACCCCGTATTGGGGTTTCACCTGGATACTTTGCTCGATATTCGAGCGTAGTTCTTTGGCTTTAACCTGGAGAATACCATCGGCATCAAGTATAAAACTGATGTCGACCTTAGGCAATCCTGCAGGCATGGCAGGAATCCCGGTTAGGCTAAACTCGCCAAGCTTTCGGTTATGGGCAATTTGATCCCTTTCTCCCTGGAATATACTGATTCGCATATTCGCCTGTCCATCCACCTGAGTTGTGTATTGACGTCCAGCCTTTGTTGGAACCTTGGTATTTCTGGGTATGATCACATCCATCAAGCCACCCATAGTTTCGATTCCCAGAGATAATGGCGTTACATCCAGGAGCAGAAGATCCTTTTTATTGCCACTCAGGATATCAGCCTGGATCGAAGCTCCCAGGGCTACAATTTCATCGGGATCCAGATCATCTTTTGGTTCTTTTCCAAACAATTCCATCACCGCCCGTTTCACAGCTGGCACTCTCGTAGAACCACCCACCAATACGACTTCATCAACATCTTCTACAGAAAGACTGGCGTCTTTGAGCGCGGCTTTGCAGGAATCCATAGTCTTTGCCACAAGGGGAGCGATCAGTTGCTCAAAAAGGGCTCTGCTTAGTTCGCATTTCCAATCGTCATGCTGCGCTGCAAACTTCTCTTCATTGGAGATTTCCACTTTTGCTTTTTCGGCAAGCAGACGCAGTTGTTGACCAAGCTGTTTGTTATCTCGCAACTGCTCTTTTTGCTTTCCATTGACCTTGATCCAGTGGTTTAGAATTGCCTGGTCGAAGTCATCACCTCCCAAAAATGTGTCCCCGTTGGTTGCAAGCACTTCAAAGACGCCCTGCTGAATTTTCAGCAGTGAAATATCAAAGGTACCTCCACCCAAATCGTAAACTGCAACTGTCTTCTTTTCAGTAGGATCAAGTCCAATACCGTAGGCAAGGCTGGCAGCGGTAGGCTCATTCACGATTCGCAATACTTCCAAGCCCGCAAGCTTGCCGGCATCACGGGTGGCCTGCCTTTGGGAATCGTTAAAGTAAGCTGGGACAGTGATGACCGCCTTCTTGACTTTGTCTTTTAACGCAAGCTCCACCCTTTGCTTCAACTCTCTCAGTATCAGTGCCGACAGCTCAATGGGACTGTAGAACCGGTCTCCCACTTTCACCTTCAACAATCGTTCATCATCCTGATCGATGATACGATAGCCAAAGAAGTCGGTTTGTCCCTCCAGATCACTGAGTGACTTGCCCATCAGCCGTTTCACTGAATAGATGGTACGCTCCGGAGCAGAGGAAAGAAACGACTTTGCCTCCCTACCCACCAGCACCTTGTTGTCGTCTGCAAAATGAATAACAGAAGGGACCAACTTATTGGTCCCTTCCACGTTTTTAACTGCAATTGATCTTCCGCTCTCTCTATCCATGTAGGCCACCAGTGAATTGGTAGTTCCCAGATCGATTCCTATGATCAATTCATTGTTATTCGAAGCCAAACTGCCATCAGCAAGATTGATCGAAATTTTTGCCATTGTCTTCGCTCGTTTATCTCATCAGATACATCTTACCAATGCCGTACTTGTTGAAAAGTTCATCCATAGCCTGGGTACTTTTGCTGCTAAACAAGTCCAGGTCCTCGCCGGCGTTTCTCGCAGTGACCTTGTAGAAGTATACTCCGTTGGCCAGCTCACCACCATACTGATCGGTGCCATCCCAGGCATACTCAGTGATATTTCTTCCGATGTTGAGGGGCCCCAGCTCTTCTTTGAAAATCTCGCGAACCACCTTCCCAGAAACGGTCATGATTTGAATCTTGATATCTTCAGGCACCTGACTACCTGTCAACGTAAACACGAACTTTGTTGAGGAGGTAAAAGGGTTTGGATAGTTCAGAACATTGGAAACAAGACTCTCCGTAATGATCTCGAAGGAAATTCTATAATCGTAACTGCCAGAAAGGTTTCCACTTCGATCAGTCGCACTCACAAGAAGCTCATATACGCCGTCTTCAGTGAAGGTCTTATTGATAATAACCTTTGCAACATTATTTCCCTCCTCCGTCGCAGTTTGATCTGCCGGAACGAAAGTCACGAACTCGTTGGCAAAGTAAATTTGCTCCACTTCACCAGTAGGGTACTGTAAAGCCAAACTGAAGTCGGTTGTATCATTGAGTGCCAGATAAGTATTTTCATCTCTTAGGTTGACAATGATCTCCGGCTCTGCACTGACAATATCTCCATCAAGAATGTGAATGCCGTCGAAGGTCACGTCCAGGAGCGGATTGACTTCGTCTCCTATTACGAAGAAATCCTTGATGAGCACATTATTGAAAACGTACTTCTCTGGTTGAGCAGAATCCGGGTTTACCTCCACTAGAAGATAGTTATCACCCAGTAAGCCAACCGTTTCAAATTCATAGTAAATGCTAGCTGTTTCTCCAGCTCCCAATGGAGGATACATAGGCGTCCCCAATATGGTCTGAACGTTATTCTCATCAAAGACGGAATATCGCACCATTAAGCTATCCATACCCACATTCATAGTGTTGGTGATAGCCATACCAAACCTCCCCATCTCACCTTCTCGAATGGTATCAGCATACCATTCAAAGTATTCGTTCTGATCAAGAGACAACTCCGGGAAAGGCTGATAGTTCACCTTCCAGTAATTTAACATCGCTGGTGTCGTTGCTATCGAATCTTTTAGATTCAGCCTGAGCCTCAGGAACTTGTATTCATTGTAATTGTCTGTGAGCGTAAACGAAGTATTGTCTCCTGTGTTGAAAAGGAATGACTCCTCACCAATCGAAGAAATGCCATACACATCCACATCAACAACATCCTGCGCCGGATTTATCTGCGAGTCCCAAGTCAAAGTACCCCAATCCTGCGAAGGGCCAATTGGTGGTGTGGCAACTGTTCCCCGGTCAGACTGTGTAGTAATCTCAACCTCCAATTCAACCGATTCGGAGATGCTGTTAGCGACTGCCATTTGTGCATCATATTCCTGAATGCCTTTGCGCCCGAAGAAAATAAAGGCCTGTTGATCCTCTAGTGTAGGTAAATCAGATGCACCACAATCAGCAAAAAATTCATAGAACTGACCCACCTGATCTTGCAGTTCTGGTTCATCGAAATGGTGATCCTGTATGCTGTACATCAGAATATAGTATCCGTCTGGCACTACATTATCAAGAAAGTTCAAGGCGGTTTCCATTCCTTCTTCAGTGTCTGTCGTAAATTCAAATACCTGCTTCTCCTGTGGAGTAAAACAATGTACTTGTCCATATTGACCGAACTGCTGGCAATAATCTGTATCCGACTGCCAATCGGTCGCTTCAGAAATGATAGGGTCTAAAACATAGTTGGGATCAAAGGCGGCAACCATTATTCCACCACCACATCCCAACAAACAGGAGCCTCGTGAAAGGTTTTGCAAATTGAGGAATGATCGGATATCATTTACACCAAAACCATCCAACTCTGAGTTGATGAATCCATTCTGGCAGCGGACTGTATTTTCATATTCGGGGAAAGTAAATTCTCGACTAATCGAATCCAGAGATACTGCCGAGTATTGGTCCTTTTCAAACTGATAGTAATGCGATTGATTCCACCCAGGCTCAGCACCCTCCTGAAATACAAAAGAGCTATACTGCCATGGATAATTATCCGGATCTTCCGAAACAATTGTGGTACGCCAGTAGTATACTGTATTCTCGATCATGTCAATCCCTGGCTGCCATTGCAATACACCTCCAAGCTGTGAAATGTAGGACTGATTCAGCAATGGGCTATTGAATTGTTCCGTAGTATCAATCTGAATAATGAACTCCTGCATCCCTGAAATCGGTGTTCCAGTTGAAGCCGAAAGGGTAACGTTCCGGTCTCCTACAATGCTAAAGTTGCAAGGACTTATGGGAATCAATACTTCTGAGAACACATAGACACTCTTCTCAACCGAATTATTGTCTTCGCAATCCTCGTAGTACTCATTATCATAATCAACTGAAATGACTAGGTCATTATTCCCCAGACCATTGGTTACATCATTAGGGAGGTATACACCGAGTGTGTCTATGTATGTCGTAACAGGGAATCGCTTGCTCCTGCTGTAGGTTTGGGTAGTCCCCGAAATTGTTCTGGTAACATTCACTGTGAAAGAATCTCTAACAGCTTTACCGACATTGGTGACGACCACATTCACAAGGAAAGAATCCAATTGTGCGGAAATCACAGCTGGCTCTGTGAAGATGTCAGACTCTTCGATAATGAACTCAGGACTTTCCCAAGATGTCAGTGTAATGCCGGGATCTCCTGCTAATGTGAAATCCTGTGCCGTAATCCTAACACCATCTGATATGGTGGTATAGATGTTGGCAACATTCTGCTTGATGCAGGTTCCGATTGGTTTCCCGTATAGGTTTTCACAAAATTGCTCATACAAAGAGGAGCAATAAATATCCAGATAGTCCGGGAAACCAAAGGCGACTGTTGCAAGGAAACCAATCGATCCTTTCTCAGACTTCAGGAAGTCTTCTGCCATTACCGGTGTTTCTCCTTCTGGTGGATTGTGGATATCTCCAACAAAGCAGGAATTAGACACTATAAAGGGAAACTTGCCCTCGTTATCATAGTTTTCCGGACTTTCGATATTTACACTCCAGTATTGACCGGAGGAGTGGCCAAAGAAATTGATCAGCCCCAAACCGCTGTTTATCTCATCGCTAAGATCAGGTATTTCCACAGCCGTACTAGACTCTTTCGAATAAGTGGCAACGACCTTTCCTCCGATTAAAGTGTCTTCATATTGACGACCGTATTCTTCCAGGAATCCGAGGTATTGAACTGCCTGATCAATATCCTCTGCGCCAGCGATATGCATAGCATGTTTCATCCAAAGGCGGCCTTCTTTAGTACATGGAGCATCACCATAACTCTCGTATTCTTTGACCTTGTTTAGGTATGTTGCCACATCCTCCGGAGTTCTTGCAGGGTATCTACCTGTACCCAATTGAGGCTGATAAGACCCGACTTCCCTGGTCGAAAGCATGCAATCTGATGGGTGGTACCCAAATGTAGGTACCAGACTCAAGGGAGCGATCAGCGGGTTATTCCTTGTCTGATCATAAGAAATCGACTTTCCGATCAAATAAAGTAGCTCGGGTTCAATCTCCCAATTATCAATTGCATAATTGACGAAGTTCTTGATCGCTAGCGGATGTCCTACAGTTCCCATTGCAAACTGATCGTACAAGTCTTCTACATCCACGTCCAACACCAGGAAGCCTCCGCCATCTTCAGATTCTCTGTATTCCCGATAGGCAGCAATATAATCCTGATCGCCCGCTCTCAAAGAGGAGTGTGTAACGATGAGATAATCGGCCTCCAATGCAGGCGCTGTGAAATCCGTGAAAGAAACGTCGGTCAACTGATCGATTTCGGTGACAGACAGTACGGAACTCGTGGAGCTGATGAAGAGCTCTCTCTTTTCTATAGCTGTGTTTCCTGGCGGTAAAACAATCCTATATACACCATCTACCAGTACCGGCTCCAGCCTCAGTGAATTGGTGAGATCATATATCACCGGAGCGGATCCTCCATTGAAATTTTCGATATCTATTCTTCTTCGAAGACCGTTTTCCTCGATCTCAAAGAGATAGTTTCGCTTATTGTTAAAATCAAAAGAATGTGGATAGGTGAGGTAGATATAACCCATCGACAGCTTATCTGTGCTAGACAAATCGCACATCGCTGTTAGCTGAAAACTGGTATAGGGACTTTCAAGTTTATCTATCGGAAATTCGAAATCGTAACGCTTGGTGCGATAGTTTTCAAAGGTATCTTCTATGTAGGTTATGCCATCAAGACCAAAGCGCAAATGGTGATCTGGAATAGCAAGCAAATCATTACTTCTACCAATCACCTTGATGTGAGCCTTTGCCGGACCAGCATCAGAATAGAAGGCACCGACCGGCACCAGGTAAGATAGAGAGTCTGGAATTCCATTATCGGCCTTCAATACCTCGCCAGCAAATCCTTCCCCTTCCTCAAAGTCGGCAAAGTTGCTATTCACACCTCCCAGTGTTCTAACCGGTCGACCTGCAAAAAATGCATTGTTCATCACCGTATACTCTGTAAAATCGAAGTGCGTCTCAGCTGCAGGCGGATTACTTAGATCATTTTCCTGATCACTAAAGTGTACAGCTGCTCCTGCTGCACCCACTGTGAGAAAGTAGACCGAAGTATCTGAGAACAGACTTACACGATCACTGATTTGCCACCATGCCTCTTGATACATTTGGGTATCAAAACTACCGTCGTTGCGTTGCCCGTAGAACTCTATGTAATCTCCGGCTGCCATCGGGCCATCTGAGCTTATATACAGCGGCACCTGCTTACCATTGCGGATCAACTGCAAATTTTCGAGGTCGCTGTCAGTAGGCACTCCTGCATCAACAAGGCTTTGATAAGGGATTCTATGTAAACCATTCTTTCCCACCTTGAACTTCCAATAATCCTGTTCAAAGTCAATCCACTCATTGCCATAATCGCCATATTCCTGCGCATGCATTGCGGCAAAACCAAAGACAAGAGCGATTGCGAATGCTAAGATTTTTTTCATTTCGTACAATTTTGTCGGGCTAGGAGTCTCGCTCCTTATCAGGGCCTAAATGGCTTTTGCTACAGAGAAACGTTGAGAGAAATCACATGGGAGTAGATACCATCCGAAACATTGTTGAGTCCCGTAAAAGCATAATCAAGTCCCACATTGCGGAAGATAATTCCCAGGCCCGCATTTGGCTGAATACTGAGCGAACTTCCTTCAAACTCCTGGATCTCCTGAATGTTGTTGAATCCGAACCTGAGAAATAGAAATCGGTCATAACCAAGTTCCAGTCCCATATGAGGGTCTATGCTGAGGAAATCTGTCTTGAGCAGCACATTTCTCTTGCCATCAAAAGTAAAGTCAAGGTCAGCTTCTGCTAAAAGCGATATTTTCTCGCCAAAAGAAGCCACGTAAGCCGCTCCAAAAACCATCCGCTGCCCCGCTAGTTCAGTTGAATTTTCAGGAATGATGTTATTGGTGGCTTGCAGAGCCAATTTTTCCTCTTCACTAAAGTCAAATGACCATGCATTAACGGTTGTAGTGAGGTCCTTGATGGTAAGTCCCAATGTAATATTCTCCTTGAGCGCGTACTGCGCACCTACGTCTATTCCAAATCCCCATGCTGTAGCAAACTTACCAACACGTCGGTGGATAATTTTGGCATTTAGCCCTACCCGAAATTGCTTGTATTGCTGTGCATAGGAAAACAATGCTGCATAATCAGCTGCCGAGAATGTACTGAGGTTGTCATAGTTTACGCTGCCTTCCGGTTCGACCAGGAAAAGCGTATTCGGAATATCATCCACGCCGAATCTGATCAACGAAAAGCCTCCTATTCTTGCACCTGAGGCAAACGGCTTTGCCAATCCGACATAGTCGTACTTGCCAATACCAGCAAACCATTCAGCGTGCATTAGGCCGAGCTGAGTGCTTTCTACGCCCATCAGTCCAGCAGGGTTCCAATAGGCTGCCGTTACATCATTCACTGCCGCCACTTGCGCATTTCCCATAGACAAAGCTCGCGCTCCAACTCCTAGGGCCAGGAACTCGTTGGCATAGCTGCGTACCTGCGCATCAAGGTTGGTAGAAGGCAATAATAGAAGGGCAACAAACAGGCCCAATACTACTCTAATCTTAGTCATCTAAGGATCTATTCCGTGATTTAATCAGCAGTCTGGTTCTAACTGGCCACAAAGTTACACAAATCAGAAATTTATGCCGTATTTATGTGGGTCTGTGAATCTCACCCTCCGCCAGTGTTCTACTTAGCCTGAAACTAGGGTACATCTGCCATAATACGTGCAAAAGAGGCTCTGGGTTTCTATTTGGTTGCATGTTTTTGCCGAAGGGTCGTGGTCAGGGCATAAAATCTTCCATTTCTTTGTGCTTAGCGCAGTTCCAGGCGGTCAATAGCACAAATCTCTACTCATTCAAAGACCAATCGTATTCCAGATATTCCAGCTTGTTTTCTGGATTGAACGAAGCGTGATATCTGCTTATCAGGTTCTTAACATTGTCTTCTCCCATGTTGAAGTCACTGGCAAACCAGGAAAAGATCTTCGAAACCCTGCTGCTGGCAGCGCTGATTAGGTTCTTATCTTCATTGTTGATGAAAAATCGCGTCTGATCTTCCAATTGCTGATCCACTGCTTCGGCGGTATAGGCCTCATTTAGCAGTCTTGGACAGGAAAAGGAGGCACAATTTATGGCAAAGTGGATTCTCGGCTCTTTAAACTGCTTGCGAAGAATCTCATGCTCAATGGTACCAAGATCAAAATCAACTCCTCCAATCTTGAAAAACTTCAAATCCCAGGGAGAATTAGTTAACAAATTTCCTTTCGTGATGTTTTTGATGCTTGTGATTGGGTAGTGTTCCAATATCAGCTTTACGGTAAAGGCATTGTAGGCGTTGATCCAGTAGGCCAGCTTTTGCTGCTCAGACCAGTTGCTTCCCGGGGCATTTTCACTGAGCAGATTCAGGTATTGATCCAGATCAAGTAGCTCTGTTTGAAAGCCCTTGTAACTGACCTTGCCATCGGCTGCCACGTGCTTGGATAACAGTTCATTCCAACCCAAATGGCTGATGGGGGCTCTATCTTCGTTGTTCAATGATTTCAAGTCCACCTTCCCGCCCCGGATCGTCTTCAACAGAGAAAGCGCTTTCAAACCTATATCGTTTACATTCATACCATTGTACTTTGCACATCCTGTAAAGGCAAGCAAAAGGACCATTACCACAAAAGTGCTGAGCTTAATCAGCTTCATATACACTGTTTTTTCATGAACTACTACCTACGCTTGCATTTCATATCCGGCGCTAGCCGTAATTAGCGCTACTAAGACATTCCCTTTGCAGCGAATAAGTACCTTAGCAGCAAATCTATAAACATGAGCATCAAAACCCAATTAATCAACAGTCTCCAGACAGAGGTCGACATTCTCAAGCATTTGCATGCGAAGATAACACCAGAACAACTTAGCTACCGTCCGCAGGAAGGCATGCGCAGCACAGAGGAGCTACTGGAATACCTAAAAAACTGCCTACTCGGCTATACTTATTATTTCACTACAAAAGAGCAGGACGGCGAAGCCCAGAAGGCACAGTTTACCAAGTTTAAAGAGGAAGCCAAAGCGGCAACCGATTTCCCAGCGGCGCTCGATTCCCAACTGGATCAGGTGAAAGCCATGTTAGCCGATGTTTCCGAGGAGGATATGCTCAACTCAAAAGTGAAGCACTTTCTTGGTCATGAAACCACGCTTGGCGATGCCCTTATGAATGGGACCTTCAAGTACCTCTCGGCATACCGAATGCAGCTGTTCCTATATCTCAAAATGTCTGGCAACGCATCACTCAATACCTACAATAACTGGATGGCAATGGATGCGCCTGTGAAAGCCAATTGACGCAGGTGTGTAAGGCATAAG
>JAHDEE010000319.1 GCA_020629005.1 Chitinophagales bacterium | reverse complement strand
ATAATGAAATGCCAATTCATTGATGAAACCTCTCGGAGATCATCGCTGAAAAGGTTGAAGGTAAACTAATATGCCAAGAGTAGTTTACGATGCTAATAATAGTGAGGAAAAGGAATTTGTCCCAAGTCTTTCAACAGGCTGGAAGCAGTTTGAGCTTAATGATAGTGTAAGGTTGTTGTTTGCTTCCAAACTGGGTTGAGATTGGATTTATACTCAGACATGAAGCTGTAATTAAGCTACCAGCTTCTGACTCACCAGCCGATAGCACATCAGGGAGCTGACTCCACCTCACTAGGGCGTTTCGGCTCAACGACCAAGTGAGGTGGAGACGACCCGGCCTATGAAGCCTCAATGTCAAGGATGAAACCACTCTCTTGACCTCTAAATCAGGTACCACTACCGTTCGCTCACTGAAGTTGGCGAATGTCGATTCCTACTGCTACTTTGTCTCCATTGATATAAATCCAAGAACCAGTAAAAGCTCAACTAAAAATGAAAAAACTCTTTTTCACACTAGCCATTTGCTGCCTAGCATCAGCAAAGATTGCAGCTCAGGTAAAGATATCTTTCACTAGCCCTTTCAAAGGTGCATTTAGCCTGGAGCAAATGTATAAGTATGAGGTTCTCAATATTAATATTGCTGGAGTGACGATTTACAATGTGCATCGCTTCAGTATTTTCGATCAGAAAGGTACTGAATTATTCAAGGCCCAGACTGAAATGATGGCGTCGGAAAGAGGTATGCAGAAATGGGATCAGTCCAAACTACAAGGGCTGGTAATCCAAAGGGCTGCTCCTGATTTTTCTACCTAATCTGGAGAACTGATTCTCAGAGCCGAGCTTCGGCATCCTACAGATCAAAGTTCAATAGTGGCGCAAACAGATGCTAAACTTAGGGATTGGGAATCGATAACTGTCTGATTTTGACGCCGCAAGAAATGATTTAGACGAGGCATTTTTTGACAGCATCCTTGTTGGCTGGTGGAGAAAAATAACGAAGGATAAATCGATGCTACTGGAGAATTGATCAATATGGCAAGACCAGATGATATCTACATATTTGCCAACATTACATGCAAGTGCACTGGAGACGAGGCAGCAAGGAAGATCAGCCCGATTGTTATCGAGGTTAGGTAGGTGGGGAGCTGTGGTTATATGTTGCAGAAAATACATTCGACTCTGAAGCTTAGCTTCTTCGTGGCCTGTCCTCGGGGTGCGCTTCGACTGCGGTCCAGAGTGATTAAAAACTCCACTGACCGTCTGATCAAGGATTTTGAAATACCGAGTGCTGGAGCCGTCGACGGACCTTGAGCGGAGCCGAAAGGCCCGTTATTGGCGGACTACGGAGCTGGTAATGAAGGTCTTGTGCAATGAAAATATTGTTCTCCGTAGTCCGCCTTCAACGGGCGCTTCGACTTCGCTCAGCGACCGTTGAAGACTCCCAATTGGGTTTATACTCACTCTGGCTCAGTGACCGTTTTGGGCTCCAAATTGGGGGTTTACTCAGTCTGACTCAGCGACCGGCGAGGACTCCCGATCTGGTCCTTAGTCTCTCTGGGTCAATGACCAAGTAAGGAGGAGTAGAATCGCACTAACGGTGGTTTCAAGACTTTTCATAATGGCCCCAAAAAACATACCGCGTACCATGAACCTCCCCAAATAAGCCCGGATAGAAACGGAAATGCAGGTGCACTGAGCGCGCTGTATGCGCCGCTGATGGAGGCTCGCCCTTAGGCGAGACTACAGCAGCGGATGCAGACAGCAGCGAAGGGTGCCTGCATTGGAGAGTATAGCCGGACGGGTGCTGGAGCGGCCGAGAGACCTTGCGCTCCAAAAAAAAATAGACCCCACCTAGAATTGACTCCTAATAGAGATTGACGCCCTAAGCTTAGAAAATCTTGCTAATCACTGAGAGATGATTGTCTGGTATAAGTAGACAAACTGGGCCATCGTACAGACGGATTCTTCGATTGGTTTCAATCAAAGTCACTATTGCTTTACCGTTAAATAGATCATCCCAACCGTTCATCATAGTCGGCTGGTTTCTTAGCTGTTGTTGCCTTACTTTAGAATAGGTGAATGCTTGAAGGAGTCTGTCTCCTTGCGAGTATCCCACTTTTATTTCTATATCACTTAGACTGAATTAAAAATGTTTACTATGAGGATGATCTTTGCTTTTATTTGTCTTTGCTTTATGCTCAACTTCGGGCAGCTAATGGCGCAGGAGTGGCATCAAACAGGGTCGGATCTAGGTTTGACCGGGGCAGCGGGCTCGGAATTTTCCACTAACTATTCCCTTGCGTTTAATGATTCTGGAGAGACGTTGCTAATCGGTTCCCCACAGTATTCCTCAGAGACAGCATCCAATATTGGTCAAACTTCAATGTTGGAACTTGTTGACGAACAATGGCTGATTACTGCAAACTTTGTAGGGGAGGAGCATCATGATTTCTGTGGCTCTAGTATCGCTATGAGTGCCGATGGTACTACCATTGCCATGACCTATCAAACATGGGACGATGTTCGAGTCAAAGTCTTTGCCTTTGATGGAAATGCATGGCAGCAGAAAGGAGATAACTTCACTGGGAGTTTCTTGTATGGGAGAGATCTCGCATTGAGTGATGATGGCAATGCACTCGTGATTGGTATATCGCACAGTCCCGCCGATCAAGGCATTGAACCCAATATAGAGACCTACGATTGGGATGGCAACTCCTGGGTGCAAAGAGGGTCTGGACTTGTGTTCGATTACTATTCGTCCGGACAATCTGTCAGCATCAGTGGGGATGGTAGCACTATAGCTATAGCCGCCCCAGAAGCCATGATTGGATTCGTACGGGTCTTGTTCTGGAATGGATCGGACTGGATTCAATTAGGCAATGATCATACTGGAGAGACCTTCAATAGTCGGTTTGGAACTGATATCGAATTGAATGAAGATGGAACCGTACTTGCTGTTGGCTCCCCAAACCTCGAGACGAGTGAGGAGCTTTCTTATGTAGAAGTCTATGAGTGGGATGATGGTGCTTGGACACAGATGGGCACGCAAATACAAAGCGATCTCCCGGGAGTATTAATGGGCGGCTCTATTGGTCTCAGCAGCGAAGGTGACCGTTTGGTCATTGGTGAATTGGGGGCAGCCAGCGTATATGAATTGTCGGGAAATGACTGGCAACAGATGGGAAGTTCTGTAGTCGGCGATAATGTCGCTGATGAGTTTGGAACGGTAGTTAGTATCAATGGACAAGGCGACCGGATTGCAGTGGGCTCGAACTTCGCTAATGGTGACTTGAATCAGGAAGGTTATATCAGAGTCTTTTCCTTGCTTACCAATACGGATATTGATAGAGTCGATTTCCATGGACGGCCATTGCTGTATCCCAACCCTGGCACTGCTGGAGAATTCATTTCTGTTAGAGCAGAAGCACTGTTAGAAAAGTACGAATTAGTCAACATCAGTGGCATAGTAGTGAGGGCGGTTACTGTTGATGCAGCGCTTGATTTCAAGATTCGGCTGCCGGAAGTTCCTGGATCTTATCTACTAAGATTATTTGGTAAAGACGGAAGGTCTGTATCCCAAAAAGTATTGGTGCAGTAGAGTGAAGGATCCCTAGACAGGTCCTTACAGATCTTAGTGCAAAAGAATTTATTATTCCTTCAAACAATATCTAGATGAAAAGATTCTACAAATCTCAAATTGCCCTGTTGACTTGTGCGTGGTTGATCTTCTTTTGCTTGGCGAAGGACGCAAAAGCGCAAGCTTGGGACAGTAGTCCAGCTTGGCTAACGAAGGCATCTTTCACTTGCCAGAATCAAGGCTACACGATTAGTATACTTCGGTATTCTACTGATCCTAACAATGCATCGAGATACAAACTGCAATTGATGTACCATGCAGAAATACAAGAATACGGTAATCTGGCTCGCAGAACGATTCTCTCTTCTGCTCATTCAACGAGTCCATTGTTTAACTATTCAACGGTGAGTACCAATGCTCAGGTTGGCGAATATTGTGGATACAACGGTCATTGGGTGTTGGGAACTGTGTATTTGATTACGTACCCAAACCCCAATGGTGGTTTGTTCTATACAACGAATGAGCTACATGATGCCAACGTCCTTACAAACTATACTGATTTTCACAGTGTACGTACACTATACAATCAGAATAATGGCAACAATCCTGCTGCTCTAGCTTGCACCAACAGTAACTGCGACACTGCTGCACCCTGGGAAGAGCATGGAGGAGATCCTGTACCCGGTAGCAGAGAAACCATGAAGAAGCATAGAGAGAACGAGCTGATTTACGGTGGTCTAGGAGAGCCAGAAGTTATAGGTTCTAGCAGCAGCGATGGTAATGGACCCTCCAGTTCCAGCAGCTCAAGTCCAATAATGCAAGCCCTGGCCACAGGCAATAGCACCGGCCAAATCGGTGTGATCGAATTCACTAACTGCACCAGCGAGCACATCAATGCCAGCTTTGGTCCCTACCTAATTCCTGCTGGACCAAACAGTCAAGGGTTTATAGTACCTGAAGCCTGCCAGCGAAGTGTGGAGCCTGGAGAAACTGTATTGGTTGCCCTAGATGGTTATTGCACAGATGTTCATAAAAATGCTCCGCTGCCAGGCAGTCAACTGCCCGATGTAAATACCTGGGTGACAGAAGGGGAGATGAATGATCAGTGGATTTCTGATGTGGCTGATGGTAAGAAGTTGGATTTTCTAGATTCCAAGAAACTCGATGAGTGGCCAAAATATTCTCTGCCATCTTCTATCGAGAGTTTTCCATTTGAGCTAAATGTAGAGCAAAATTTGAGTGAAGCTGCACCGCTCTTAAAAGAAACGGCTCAACAGTTGACTGCGGAGTTCGAGACTTGGTCGAGCAATCTGAGCGTGCCAGCACTGCTGGAAGATGAGCGTTTTGAGCAGGCAGCCATTCAACAATCCTTGTGGATTACCAGTGCAGTATTAGAAGGTCAGGACTACAGTTATGAAGACTTTGCGGAAGGGCTTTTGTCGCAGCAGTCAGTATCAGATTACCTAGGTGACAATCCTGATTTGAGCCCCCTGTTCGAATCAGAATCTGCGAGCCTTTGGAATGATTTTAACGCACTTGCCGAGCAGGCGGGTTTGCTGCAACAACCCGATTATGTAGTTCCGGAGCCAATAGAAACCGAAAGCGAAACTCAATCTGGGAAGACGACCGAGGATCTCTGGCAAATCGTTCAACTGGCAGGGCCGAATAATAAAAACGATGATCGACTTTCTGAAAACAGCAACAAGAAGCGAAAGTGGTTGTTGCCACTTATTGCGGTTGCGGCTGGAGGAGGAATTGTGACTGGCATACTCTTGAGTGGTGATGAGGAAGTGAAAGGCTGTACTGATGCTAGCGCATGCAACTACGATCCGGGTGCTAACGAGGACAATGGATTGTGTTTGTATCTGGATTGTGCTGGTGAGTGTGGGGGTA
>JAHDEE010000318.1 GCA_020629005.1 Chitinophagales bacterium | reverse complement strand
TGAGGGACTGCGGGAGGGATAGGAGCGGAACGAGCCGCCGGGGATAGCGTGTGAGGCGTGCCGGATGGGGGCTCGGAGCTTGCGGAGAGACCACAGCCGGCACTAGCCGAACCGCTAGCCACAAGGTGAGTATTAGCGGATAGCCCGGTGACTGGGAGCACTGGCTTTGGCTGGTAGTTCTAGTTGTGTGGCTGGTGGCGCCAGTGCTGCCAGGCACCCGCCCAAAAAAATATTTTGTCAATCCTGGAAGGTCTTGTCTTCGGTGCCGCCGTCTACTTGTTCGAGTTCTTCGGCTTTTCTTTTCTTTTGGTGCGTTCTTTTGGCTTTGCGTTCATTTGCTCGTTCCTGGGTGAGTGCTTTGTATTTTTTGTGGCAGGCTTGGTTCCAGAGGTTGAGGGTATCGATGACGGGCTGGGTGCCATTGATTTGGGTCATTTCGCGTACATAGAAAAGCTCGATCAACTGCACTTCTTTGGGGGTGCCTTTGTGCTCGCGGTTCCAGTCACGGCAATGGCATTTGGTGTAGTAGCCACGATGGGGTTTGTTTCGTTTTTGCCATAGATTGCGCATGTAGCGACGTCGGCGTTGATTGCCAAAGGCATTGGCTACGTTTTTGGGTTTGGCGAAATCTGCGGGGCGCTGCTGGAAGAAATCGTAGTAACTACCATCGGCCATGAGGCCCCGGGTAACGTACCAGCCGTCGTCGCGATAGGGGTCGGGAGAGAACATGGCCCAGCCTTGTTCGAGACGTGGATAACGAACTATGGGCACGGCTTGTGAAGGGAAGGCAATGAGGTCCATGCTGGCAAAATTCCAGAGCATGATGAAGCTGCCGAAGAAGGCGACGATGATGTTGGGAATGGTGCCAGGGAAAAAATGTACGATTCGACGATTGAGGTATTCGCGGGTGATTAGTTTTTGTACTGTTGTGCTTGCCTTGATTTGGATTTTGGTGGCGATATTTTGTAAGGTTTTGTAGCCGGGGAACTTGGGTAGAAGCTTATCCCAGAAGAGTGGTGGGAGCAAAGCCAGCCAGGCGGTGATACAGATGACGCCGAATAGGCCGAGATAGAGGCCAAACAGAAAACCTGCATGCATGGAGGCGAATAAGGCTACGGCGAGCAGACGAAACCATTGGGCTTTGATGGGGACGAAGAGCAGTAGCCAGGCGAATTTTTCTATGTAGAGTGTGAAGAAGCCCAGGATCTTTAGCAGGCTGGGAAAATTGAGCAGCCACTGACCTATGGGTGTTGCGTGCTGGTCGATATTGAGGGCCAGGAATACGGAGGTTCCATTTTGCCAGGAAAGGCCCGTCTTTGCGACTACGGAAGCCGGATAGATGATGGCTACTTGCAGGATTAGAAAAAGTGAGGCCGCGCTTAGAAAGAGTTTGGGGATTTTTGGCTCTTTGAGATTGAGCAGTTTGTCGACTGACCAACGGGCGTGCACAGGAAGGAAGATGGAGAAGAACAGCATGAGTCGGAAGACAACATCGCCGGAGTTGCAGACTAGCTGGTTTCTGGCCATGATGGACATGAGCAGCACCCAGAGTATGACATTGGCAATTTTGGTTTTGTAACCAATGAGATAGCAGAGTGCGGCGATGGCAGCGATAATGAAGAGCAGGGAAATCATTAATGGTTCGCCGCTCATCATGTGTAGGGAGAAGTAGTATTTTTTCCAGAATGTTTCGAGAACTGCATCGCGTGGCATTACGCCGTGATCGGTATAGAAGTAACGTAGGTACATGGATCGCACGGCCAAATCATAGAGGGCTATGCTTCCCAGCAGGATTCTGAATAAGGCCATGGAGCGTGTGTCGAGGCTAAATACTTCTTTGATGCGTTCTACTATCTGCATTGTTCGCTTTGCTGAGGAGTGCCTGGATTGGCGTTTTATCCTGAAGTGAAAATAAACAAAAGCGCCCCTTATCAGATGATAAGAGGCGCTTTTTCAATCAATTAGTTCATTATGTACGCGGACTTAATCCTTAATGAATTTGGCAACTTTGCTGATACTGCCATTTTCAACCTGGATAAAGTAAACACCCACAGGGTATTCGCTTACATCAACCTGGATAGTTGTGATACCTTTTTCGAGACTCATTTCCTTGCTGCTTAGCAAGCGGCCTTTAACGTCAAAGATGGTCACCGAAATATCCTGATTATCGAATGCTTCAATGTCTACAAATGCTTGCAGATCCACTGGTGATGGATAGATCTCTCCGATCTGAATATCCTCAGCAAGTCTGCTTAGACTGATGACATTGGTCGCAATGTTCGTATTTCCACTCATGTCGGTATCGAGCACTCTATAGTAAGATAGACCAGCAGGAGCCTCGCTATCGAGGAATTGGTAGGTAGACTCCGTGATGGATGTTCCCTGACCTTCCAGTCGTGCTATATCAACAAAGTTGATACCGTCATAAGATCTCTGTAACGTGAAGTAGTCGTTTTCAAACTCGTTTGCTGTAGTCCAGGTGAGCTCGTTTCCGGCTGACCTTACAGTTCCTGAGAAGTTGATCAAACTGATTGCTGTAGTAACACAGTCATAGGCTTCGGCTTCGAAACTCACTGCACATTCTGGTCTGTTGGTGATACCAACTGTGTATTGGTAGCCAGCAAGGTTTGCAAATGGCCCATCGGTATAGTTACCGTTCATCTCACCATTAAATCCAGTCGTGGATGTAACTGAGTACACATCGTTTTGTGCTCCAACTGCGGCCAATACCACAAAGTACTGCCCTGTTTCATCGTCACAAACAACAGTGAGATCGGCAACAAAACCAGTGCAATCGCCCTGGTAGATACCACCATCAAACTGTAGATCATCAGTGAATGGAGTGGCAACAAAGATACCTGTACTACCCTGTATAAAGTCACTATCGAGATTGTCAGCAGCTTGTCCTGGTGTTGTCCATACGTAGCCCGCCGGAGCGATCGCAACCAATTCATAGCTTCCTGGTGCTACATCTTCGAAGTAGTAGCGACCGTTTTCATCTGTCACTGTCTCCTGAACAATTTCGCCCTGAGCGTTTAACAACTGTACGGTGATTCCTGGGGCACCTGGCTCGGTTGGTCCCTGGATACCATCCTGGTTATTGTCAAACCAGATGTAGTTTCCGATTCGAACATTTTCAGGATTTCCACCGTCCGTCCCATCAACGCCATCAACGCCATCAACTCCGTCTACTCCATCAACGCCATCAACTCCATCGACTCCATCAACGCCATCAACTCCATCAACGCCGTCTACGCCGTCTACGCCATCGACTCCGTCTACACCATCAACCTCACAACCAGCAATTGGGGTGAAAACGCAATCACAAGTTGATTCATCATAAGTATCAGTTGTGCATGCGTCTCCATCATCACAAGTTTGCGGTTCGATTGGGTTATTGACACATGAGCAAGTAATCGCATCGTAGATATCTTCTGTACTACAGTCTCCGTCATCGCAAGCGGAAGTGTCTGGCGGAGTACCGGCTTCACATTCACAAGTCTCAGTGTTATATGATTCGACTCCATTGCTACAGTCTCCATCATCACAATCAGGTATTGTCGGTGCAATTCCGGCTTCACAAGCGCAGGTTTCTTCGTTGTAAGTTTCAACACCGTTGGTACAATCGCCATCGTCACAAACAGGAATCTCACCTGGCGTACCCGCTTCACATTCGCAGGTCTCAGCGTTATAGGTTTCGACTCCATTGCTGCAATCTCCGTCATTACATTCTGGAACTTCTGGTGCTGTTCCTGCCTCGCATTCGCAAGTTTCTTCGTTGTAAACTTCAACACCATTGCTGCAGTCTCCATCATCACAGTTCGGAATCTCTACTGGTTCACCTGCCAGGCATTCGCAGGTCTCCGTATTGTAGGTTTCTATTCCGTTGCTGCAATCCCCGTCATCGCATACCTGAACTTCCGGTGGAGTTCCAGATTCGCATTCACAGGTCTCCGTATTGTAGGTTTCGACTCCATTGCTACAATCTCCATCATCACATGTCGGAATATCTGTAATTGGTGTGTTTAGACACTGACAGTTAACCGTATCAAAAGAGTCTTCGGTGGTACAATCATCATCATTGCAATCTGGAGTCTCTGTTGGCGTATTGATGCAGAAGCAATTGATAGTATCGTAGGCATCTATAGTACTGCAATCATTATCATCACAGTCAGGAATTCCAACAAATACATTATCGCATTCACAAGTCTCATAGTTGAACGAATCTTCTGTAGAACAATCCCCATCATTACAGAGTGGGCCCACGCTTTCAATAGTACAAGTGTATGGATTGAAGGTGTCGATTGTGTATTCACAACCATCATCAGGAATCGGTTCAATGCTTACGCACTCGCAGATATTTTCGTCATAGAAATCATCTGTAAGCGGACATCCATCGTCACATGATTCCGCAGAAACTGCTTCGTACTCACAGGTACAGGTTTCTGTATTGTAGGTGTCCACTGTTGCGCAGTTGTCGTCATCACATTCCTGCAATGGAAGTTGTTCGTAAACACACTCGCAGATTGTAGCATCATATGAGTCTACTGTTTGGCAGTTGTTGTCATCGCATGCCTGGTCTTCTGCAGGAATATGTACACACTCACAGATTTCAGCGCTATAGAAATCTACCGTATCACAGTTATCATCGTCGCAGGAAGGTTCTGGGATTGCTGTGTAAACGCATTCGCAGATCGTCGTATCGTAAGAATCTTCCGTGTTGCAATCTCCATCATCACAGACACCTTCTGTTACCGGTAAGAATTCGCACTCACAGGTATCTGTGTTGTAGATATCGGCAGTAGTACAATCGTTATCGTCGCAAGTCGGAGGAACAATTGGTGTGTAAACGCACTGGCAAAGTTCTGGATTGTATGCATCTGCGGTGGTGCAATCATTGTCGTCGCAGGCACCTGGAGCTATCGCATTGAACTCACATTCGCAAGTTTCGGTATTGTATACATCAGCAGTGTTGCAGTCATTGTCGTTACATACTGGTGGCTCTATTGGTGTAAAGACGCATGCACAAATGGTGGAGTCATAGACATCCTCTGTTGTACAATCGTCGTCATTACAAGTCAGCGCAGGTATGTCAGTATATTCACAAGTACAAGTTTCTTCATTGTACGTATCCTCTGTACCACAATTGAAGTCATCACAATTTGGCACTTCTGGTGCAGTTCCGGCCACACACTCGCAGCCGTCCCAGGTTTCTACTCCATTGCTACATATTCCGTCATCACAGCCAGGATCGACTGGGGCAGTACCGGCAACACAGTTGCAGCCGTCCCAGGTCTCAAGGCCGTTACTGCAATCGCCATCATCACAGCCAGGATCGACAGCTGGCGTACCAGCTACGCATTCGCAGCCATCCCAGGTCTCTAAACCGTTGCTGCAATCACCATCGTCACAGCCAGGATCTACTGGAGCTGTTCCAGCTACACATTCGCAGCCATCCCAGGTCTCTACACCGTTGC
>JAHDEE010000317.1 GCA_020629005.1 Chitinophagales bacterium | reverse complement strand
GTTGATTTTTCAGTATTTCTTCATTGATTCGCCTACCCACTTGCCAGAAGGTAAGGGTCAATGCGCTGTTCACGTGGACGGCTACCTGCTGCTTGCCCAGTTCAATTATTTGTGCGATTTCCTTGAATAGCTGTTGACCGATTATCTTGGACAGTTCTTCACTCATCAATGGGAAGTTTATACATCTTCCACAAGCTAGCAAAATGAAAAGTGAATCAGGTCAGGAATAGAGCTAAGTGGCAATGCTAATTTGCATCCAGCTGATATAGTACTGCGATTTGAAGATGAAATCAGTGACATCAGAAATGACCTTTAGTTTATTCCACCACCACTTTTCCACTGGCAATACTCTGCCCGAATAAGTTGAGATCATAGACATAAACTCCTGCGGCTAAGTCGCTAACATCAATGGAAAATATCGGTCGATTATACAATATACTTTTGCGTGATGCGATAGCACCCCTACTGTCGATTAGTCTGAATTCTGCAGGCGCATTTAACTGCAAGTTATTTTCCCATTGCACTTGCAGTAAGTCTGAGGCGGGGTTGGGAAAGACTTCGATCCCTCTAGCTAACCTTACATCTTCGTTATTTATCGGCGGATCGGGCGGTTGCACATAGCCCTGACAAGGAGCTGGCTGGCAATATTGGCCATCATGACCCACTGCAACGATCCAACCCATATTGGTGGCCGGGCTATTGGCATATCCTACCATCAGGTATCCCCCTTGAGGTGTCTGTCTCATATCCCGTAAGTAGTTGTGATAGCCCTCATTGAGGATAAAAGGAGTAGACTGATCGAGGTTCCAGTCTTCGTCAAATTGAAGAAACTTGGGGAAAATAGGAAATGACTGAGAAAACCCCAGTGCTGTGAAATGTCCGTTGTATTGCTCTGCATGTGTAGTTAGTCCTTGGAGGCCAGGCGCCACTGCCGTCTTTTCGTAGATAATCTCCCCATCACCATCCAATTGTGCAATATATGCTTCATCATCCAGTATGCCGGTCAAAAAGAAACCATCTTCCGCCTCATGTACCCTACAAGCACCGTCAGCGACATCAATTTCACCAATCGTCTTTTCCCACAACTTTTCACCATCGCTGTCAAGAAGTGTGTAATACATGTCCCAGTCGATGTAATTGTTTTCATATTTTATTCCTCCGTAACCAGATAGAATGTAGTTGCCATTTGGCAATTGTTCCCCTCTAAAGCCTACAGTAGGATATTGATCTTCCAATCGGATTAATCTTTCCAACTCTATCTCTTTGGAGATAGGATCAAATATGACGAAACGCATTCCTAAGGATCCTGAAAAGCAATCACAACCGCCAACCAAGATCAGCTTACCCTCATTATTGATGCCCAAATAAAACATAACATCATCAACGCCCGCCTCTCCATATTCTGCCAGCAACTCAGGCGTACCCAATGTGTCGAATATGAATATCCGATAATTGGCAATATTGTCAATTATTGGCGGCTCTAAGATTGTACAAACCCCATAAATCTTGTCACCACTTTGCTTGAAGGAGTGTCCAAAGGAGGTGTACTGTGGCATCGGATCCAAAAAGTGGGCATCCTGACTAATCAACTGTCCATCCAGAGAATATTTCGAGGTGGTTATCCAACGACTATTCTCCATGTAAGCATCTTCAGCCCCGATCACCAGGTGATAATCATGAAAGGGGATGCCACCATAATAATAGACGGCAGTATCTTCCTTTGCATCAAAGACCTGAAAGTAGTCTTGACTATCTACAGTCAAGCTCAGTAATAGCAATGTAAAGGATAGGAAAGTTCTCATACCTATCGCTGCGTGGAGTGAATGAATATTCGCTTGGTTGATGAGCCAGCCGAAGACTGGACGTTGACAAGATACATACCAGTTGAGACACCATCAAGGCTAATCGTGAGAGACTGCACATCTTCAGCTGTCAGGGGAATAGTTTTCACTATTATTCCAATTGGAGATATCATTCGAAGTGTTCCGGAGGCGGATCCGTTCAATTCAATATTCAACACATCAGTCGCTGGGTTAGGAAATACTTCAATTGAAGGGGCAGAAGCTATTGGTCTTGTTATGTGTGCTGCTACTTCTTCAGGAGATCGTACTGGGTAACTGCCAGATTGTTGAATGAGCTGTCGTTCTATAACTGCCTTGTAAATGCCCTCATTTATTTCTTTATGACGAGCTTGAAGCAGACTGTGTTTTCCGCTGCCAGCATCCTCCAAAATCGCATAAGAATTGAGGATGGAATAGGTTTCATAGAAACGTTGGTTATGCACAATTTCAAGGTCGAGCTCTCCTAACAGCGCCTCTGCCAGACTATCTCTGCCCTCAGAAATATATGTGGCAATCAATACCTGACGGCAATGGTCGGAGTCTGTAGCTTCCAGAGTCGTTCTCAATTCGTCTAAAGTTCCTTTTCTGCGATGATACTTAATTAAATTCCTAGTTTGATTTCCATCAATCGACGAATTCCAAGTGATCCAATTCTGTGCACTTTCCTGCAGGTCTAGTGCTTGCTGCCGCCAGTTACAAGGGTTAGTTTCTGAGTCGTTCAAGACATCGCAATTTTCTATCTGGACTCCTCCAGTAACTTTTGTTGGCTCAAAACCTTCGTTTGCCACGCTTATCACCAGCTGCTCAGCATCATTTCCGACCACTATATTCCGATCTCCAATTTCGTTTACTTCGGATAGATGCCAATGTTCAGTTAAGCTCAGAGTAGGTGCGCTTGATTCACAAATTCCCTGACTGTTGAGACTTCCTGACGAGAGGAACCAGTCTCGATGATTGTAATTTTGATATAGGTTACAGTTGATCCTAAGGTTCTCATTGCCTTGTTCGAATTGCAGCCCACTACGGAACTGTCCATGGAGGTAATTGTCTATGATTTCACTGTCGGCACCACTACCGCCTCGGAATACCACTCCATATACCCAATCAGGATTCTCAACTATGTTAATGAATCCGTTGCCATTAACCGCCACTCCCTGGCATCCATAGGCATACACCCCATACTGTTGCTCATTGACTCCTTGCGGAAGACTGGTGAATGCGTCTATCTCTGTGAAGAAAAAGCGATTGTCATAGATTTGTGAGGCATCAATCCCGATGAGTGTGATTCCGTATCTAGTTCTCGTAAATACATTACCATAACTAGATAATCCGGCTTGTAATCCCAAATGGCCGATTGCTTCGATGCCTTTGAATAAACCAGTAAATTCGTTGGCAAATTCACTGGTAGTGTACATATCTTCAGATGATATATCGCCTATAACTACTGAAGAGTTGATCACTCGAATTCCGATGCCATTCTTACCATTTCCTGGACATTCAAAAGCATTTGCTCCGATGAAGGATCCCTGCTGCTCTGGCACATTGGCGAAATGGAGGTGTATCGGCTCATTCGCTGCACCGTAGCTTAGATCATTGCTAAACTCATTGCCTTGCAAGCTGATCGTGAACACATTTCCAGGAAAGGATATTAACCCCCCGCCCTCTGAAATCGGTCCACTAAACACAATTGATCGTCTGTTGTTCAGGAAGTGACTATCGGAAATGTCAAAAGATCCTAAGCCGGCACCTTGTTCAGGATTAAGGTAGTCACTTCCATCGCCTACCCATACGGCAGCCTCAGCGTGGGAAAGAGTGGAATTATTGATGGATAGATAAGCGAATGTGGGGCCGCTACCCGGTCCCCCAAAAGAGAAGTTTCCATCAGACTTCATTTGAATTCCTTTCCAAGTCCCATCAATACAATCTTGATTGTAAGTGTATCTTTTTGCAGCGTCGAGATGACTGCCTTCAATTATCAAAGCAGAACCTTCTTCGACATAGATTCCCTTCCCTGAGGTAAATGCTAAGTCTGAATCAGTAATGCGAAGTGTACTTGAGTTTCTGATTACAATATCACTGGCGATCACTTGATATGGCAGGCACTCCCAATGTATTTCATCTCCTGACTCTATGATTACCTCACTAGCGTTAAGATGGTTTTCGAGAGAGAAGAAGTGGCTGAACTTGTTGTTGCTGTAATCGCTTTCAAGAAACTTTCTTTCCGGGTTAATTTCAACGTCAAGTCTATAGTTGCCATCGCATAGATTGCCAGTAAAGAAGTACTGTCCATCGTAGTCATTGCTGTACAGGTCCCAATAACCACTTCTAATTCCCAACAGACCTGTGCCTAATTCGCAAGGACCACCTTCTCCACTACTGTATCCCGAGTTAGGGGCCGTATTGCCACCAAGTCCATAGTTCGAATAGGAACTGGAATTCGATGGATCTGCAATGCCAGGAAATATAGTCTCCATAACCAGCGATTGACCCTCTTCACTCACATTTGCGGTAAATTTGTCATGAAGCCACCCGACCACGAGGCTGCTAGTCTCTCTGAGGCACCAGCCTTCTTTATCAATAGTCTCAATTTCGATGAATTCCCCGTTCACTTCTTTAAGTAAGGTTGCTTTCCAAAAGTCATCAATGTGAAAGTGGCTATGTCCATCGTCAGGATAAAAGGTACCCTCATTAGGAATCTGTAACTTTCTGAATACACGATCCCCGTTCTCTTCTTCAATGGCATAAATATTTTGTCTTACTGCATGTAAATCCTCAGAGCCTGCAGGATGAAAAGCCTCAAACTCTATCGGTCCATTACCAAGATTCATTTGGTAAGACAAAATATTTATCTGTGGGGAAATGTTGAGTAAGGCCCTGATTGCTAGATTCCCAGGGTCAGTATCTAAACATGACTTACTGCAGGTTTCTGATGGAGCATAGGACACGTTCACAATTAGCCCATTCTTAACAGGATCGCAGGGGCCCAGTCCATCATGTTCCTGCCACCCAAATGCCGGATCATTGTGATCAAAGTATGCAAACTTGAGATCAGGTAACATCAGACAATAATCTTGTTGGTTTGTCACTGCAGTTCCCGAACCTCCATTGTCAGATAGTTCTACCCATCCTGTTAAAGGTCCAGTGTATTCAGGTGGCAGGCTCTCGGTTATCCAATCAATGCAAATGCATTCCTCATCGAAATCTAAGCCAAGTGCTGCATTGTTTGCGCACTGAGAATAGAGATCAATAGAAAGTGGGAGTGCACCAAGTATGGAACATAATACTGCGATTAATATTCTTCTATTCATTTTCTTAGGGTCTAGCGTGAGTGTTGGGTTAGTCAATTGGGATAGATTTTGTGGCATAATCGGGATGAAAATACCTCTCGCAACGGACGAAAAATAGACATATTAAATATAAAGAATAATTTTCACTAGCACATGAAACAATTGAAACAAATATTTCATGATTTTTCCGAACTGTCGCAAGAATTACAATTGGTCGGGTATTTCTGTGTTGACAATTCACCCTCCCCTATTTGGGAGGTGTTTCGACACGGAGCTGTGGCTAGGGCGAAACAATCCCCCTGCACAGTGCCTCTAACAAGCCCTCACTAAGAGGATTTGCCTCTACGAGTTCCTC
>JAHDEE010000316.1:1730-5510 GCA_020629005.1 Chitinophagales bacterium | reverse complement strand
GGTGTAAACACTCACTTCAGACTGGCAAGGAAAGGGGCTATTGCTTCCTTGTCTAGACCCAGGACTAAGCAGATGTCTTCCAGGTACACTGAGCTACGTGTTTGCTTGTAGATGGCTCCAGCATGTTGTAGCAGCCGATTGGACATTGATTCTTTCCTTGGGCCTCTGCAATTCTGTAGTAGTTTGATTGCCTTGAGGGAATAGACTTCAGCCTCAGTTGTATCTTCAAGGAATAGGGCAATTTCGCAAAGGTAGCGACAGGAAACAGCAAGACGGTAGTGATCTTTTGCCGAAAGGTGTTGGAGGGACTGCTCAAAGTATGGTCTGGCGATTTTCCACATTTCCCTTTTAAAGTAGTTTATCCCAGCATATTGTTGGGTCAATCCCAAGAAGGAAACGTTACCAAGTCTGCGGGCAAGTGAGGCCGACTGTTCATAATTCCAGATGCTTCGTTCCCCTTGCTTCATCTTGCGATACAGAACGCCCAGGTTAAAATAGATCTGCATTTCTTCTGCTGGGAGAACTTTGTCCTTTGCAATTCTCAAAGCACCCTGTAGGTGGCTGCTTGATTCTTCAAACCTCTTTTGTGTTTGCGCTAGTTTTCCAAGATTCATCAAAGCATGTATTAGCAGGTCAACGTTGCCGAACTTCTGATAGACCACAAGTGCCTCTTGCAGTAGTTCCTTAGCTATCAAAAATTCCTCCTGTCTGAAATAGATCAGTCCAAGATTGTTTTTGACTTTTGCAGCCCTCAGCTCGTCTCCCAGTATAATGTATTCATGTAATGCTTTTTTTGAGAATATTACGCTGTTTGTCAGATCTTGAGTTTTTAAATATATGCTGGCGATGTTTTGTAATACCTGGGCAATTGCTTTTTGCTTTTTCAATTGCTCATAAGCGGGTAGAAGTTCATGGTAAACCTCTAGTGCTTTATCATACTCTTGTAGTTGTGAAAAAACAGTGGCCATATTAAAGCGTGAATCAAGATAGAGTTGCCGGGCCAGATTTGCTTCATATAGCTTACTTGCCAATTGATAATACTGCAAGCTGTGCTTGTGTTTAAACTGACCCTTCTGAATCGTGCCAAGACGAAAATAGATGTCGGCTTGGTCGAGATGTTGCAATTCGGTCTTTGAGGCCTTGACAGTCTGCAAAGCTTCAGTTAAATAGTCCGTGGCTTTTGGATAGTTTTTTAGACTTGTTTCAATGCTACCCTGATGCTTAAGTATTTCAATCCAGGTTTGAGGGTAATCAGTCGTCAGTTGCTTCTGCTTAAATAATTTTTCTGCTTCTGTGTACATAATCGAAGCAGACTCATACTCAGCCTTTTCAAAATAGCAGTATCCGATATCTTTGAAAAGCTTGCAGTAGATCAACCAAAGCTCATTGGATTCAGTAATTTCTGCATCAGCTTGCAATGACCTTTTAGTGAGAACGGCAAAGTATTGTGCCGTCGCATATTCTTGATGATGACAGTGATGTTGCCACAAGGCCTTATAGATGAGGTACGGGTGGCCGGAGTATTGCAACGATAACTTGTGTGCAAACAGGAAGTTCTGATAATCTATCTTAAGAAGTTTGCTGACATGCTCTTTCGAAGTGGAGTCGTGGCTGCGGAAGCCTTCACTGATCTTTTGGCTAAATTTTTCATAGTAGTTTATGTAGGCAGACATGAGCAGCTCCTGCTGCGTTCCTGGCAGCAATTCCCTGACCCAGGCACCACTTTGTAATGGCCATGTCGGATGAAGCCTTAGGATAGGAACTCCTCTTTGCTGCAGATTCATTAGCCCAAATCGCTGAGCCTTCTCAATTGCATCATTCAGGATTGGCTTGCTAATGTGTTCGAAGCCTTCGATCCCGTTAATGTGATTCAGATACTTATCAAATATATGTTGTTTAATGCTCAAACTGTGTCTAAATAGATGCAGGGCCATCAATGCATATTGCTCTTGTTTATTGAAGTGTGCGAGATGGTCGGTAAGCAAACTCAAGCTTTCTAAAATTATGGTTCAACAAACGAAGCAAAGGCAGCCCTTGCAATAGTTAAGATCATGAATAGCCAGGCAATACTCCCTCTCTAAACTGCTCGCCAAGCGTCTCGAGGCTTCGATCTTTTAACAGCGGCAAGACCTCCTGCATTGTGCCTGGAAAGCCTTGAATGAGTTCTTGCAATTGTTTGAACTCATATCGCTGGGCAAAGGAATCGAGTAGTTTGTCCAAATCTTTATCTGCCGTGTCTTTTACTATTGCTTCTGCCAATTGATAGGATGCCTCTTTGTCAAGCCCCCCCAGACGATAGACCGCTTGCTTAAAGGTATACTCCGATAGCCTCAGCTCAGGATTGACTGAGGAATAGACGACGAAGGACTTTCCGACAATTCTTTGCAGAAACTGCAAGGCGTCTTGATTTTCTAGTGTGAAGATATGGTCAAGTATAATGCCGTGGCTATGAGCATTAAGATACTCGATCAATGAATGAACTCTAACACTCTCTTTCTTTGTTTTCCAGCTTTCAAACTCACCCTCAGGGAATGCAGCTTTAGCTAGAAAGTTTGTCAGCACAGTGATCGGTGCACTTGAGTTTTCTGTCTCCTTAATGCTCTTCTTCCAGTCAAAATAAATGACATTTCGTACAGCCTTGAAGTTGGTTCTAATCCACCAATCGGACAGGTATCTCAGTAGTGCAGACTTTCCTGCACCGATCATTCCTGTGATAAGCAGGTGATTGTGTTTTGTCAGCAACTTCTCAATTTTGAGTATGTCCAAGTCACGTCCATAAAACCCGTATCTGGGGGTGCTGAATTGTGAGGTCCGAGACCTTTTAGCAAAATAGGCCTCTTCTTCAGTGGAATCGAAGGCTCTAATCTGAAACTTCACGGGCTTGCGCTGATATACAATTGGCAAGACCCAATCTTCCAACTCTATGGAATATCCTAAGTACGCTTCCCGATTCTTGTCTTTGAATAGTAGGCTGCGACTCCAGGCCACAGCTTCTTCAATAGGCCTGTTTTCAAAAAGTGTATTGTAGAAGCACTGCATGAATTTAGTGGCGGCACTTACCGAGACAGAGTAGCGCATGGCCAAGACCAAATCTACGCCTTGCTCCTGTAAGTGCTTCGCTAAGCTGGTGTCATTTGCTGTGCCGTCTTGTTTTGCACTTTGGCAAGCATTGATGATACATACAGGTAGGCGATATTGTTGTAGTAATGCAGCTATTTCCTTCGCTTCTGCAGGTTCTGCTCTTCCTTTTTCTTCAGACTCGAAGAGCAGAAATGCCTTTTTTCCTTCATATTCGTCCAGGTTGCCTCTGCCCCAGCGAATCTGGTAACTGTGACTTGCACGATCGAAACTATGTGCATAGGAAAAGATGACCTCCGCCTTTTCTTTGGATTGCAGCAATTCCTCATAACTAAGAACTGCGCCATGCAGGTCAAAGTGAATAATGTGATAATAGCCAGGTTTCTTCTCTTGCAAGTGCTTACTGAGACTTTCAAATGTTCCTGGACGAAGAATATGACTGTTTACTCGTGCAGAAGCACGATCCAGGGACTCAATCAGGGGACGTTGTATTGTTCTGTAGCTTATGTCAGATTCTTCACTAGGTCTTGCGGTGACAATTAGCAGGTTGATTTGAGGATGATCATTGACTCTAGCCTCTAATACTGCTGGTCGCAGGCTCTTTCGGGAAAATCGCACATCTTTTGCTAGAAGCGGAGCCTCGAATTTTGGATCGAAAAGACTCTCCCAAAGTACTTGTTGAAACTCCGGACTTTTGTCCCC
>JAHDEE010000316.1:0-1630 GCA_020629005.1 Chitinophagales bacterium | reverse complement strand
GGTGAAGAAGGTGTCTTTGTAATCTTGTTCGATAACTTGGATCAGCATAAGGAGAGTGAATTGGCAACAGCTGGATGCTGTGGTTGATAGATTTGTGAGGGCTCGAACCTAGGTGATGACTTCAAACAGGTGTAATTCACTATCTGTCGATGGCTCTCCGCCAGGGAGCTTTGTCTTGGCGTAGCTGCCAACATTGCTCCCCATAATTTTAGGGATGTGTTTTGTAAATACAGGCATACCGATAATATTTGCGCTAGCATCTAGCTTGAGTTCTAAACAGGTGAAGGCAAATGGTAGTGCCTGCTGTCCAGAGAAGCTTAAGGTATGTCGATCGGTCTTTTCAATTTTTACCTGAACACCAGTTCCTTCGATGACGCCAGGGATGTCGGCATTTTCAAAACTGAAGTGACTTCCTTCTTGTGTCTCTGCATGAATGCAAAAGCTATTGCTTACTATGGTACTATCTACGAGCAGCAGCTTTGATGCCTTAGCTTGGAAGAAGCCCGCAGTATCTGCTCTCTTCTCAATTGCCTGATTGGTAAAGGCGTCGCCTAAGAGCGCATTATCTGCCCAATGTCGTTGAACATTGTTGAAGCTAAATGATACCTTTTCAATAGTTTCGAAATGACTACTGATTCCAGGGGCATTCACACCAAATCCATGAAGGAATTTGTGAAGCACCTTCATGCCAAATTCGGTGTTCGTTGATGTGCTCTTTACCCCAGAAATGTTTGCCATCGGACGAGTTTTTACATAAAGATCGTAACTCAAGAGATCTGGATCTTTAAGGTCTTTTAGTAGATTGGCAATGTTTTCCGTCCGGAGTTTGTTTTCTGTTTTACGAATTTGTTCAATCACACCTAGCACTCCAACACGAGCATCTGGAATGCTCAGTAGATTGGCGCAAACTTCATTCCGGAAGAAATCTACTAAAGGGTCTCGCTTGCAAAATAGTTTCATTTTCTCGCTCTCTTGAGTTAAGAATTGGACTTGATTACCAACAAGTAATATAGCCAAACTGCTAGAATATAGAATGGTTTTTACACCATTTTAAGAAAAAATTGTAAGTTGAAAAGCCACCAGTTGTACTCCCTGACATAAAACTGTGCTTGGGATGTTTGATGGACAACGGGGCTCTGTGGCCTGTTCTTGGTCACTACGGCCGCTCTAGGCGTTCTGCAAACCTTGGGTTGATGTCGGAGGTTAGGAATTCTATGAGTGTAAATTTGCTTTTAAGGCATTTGTATAATCGGTAGTGGAATGCAAAAAGATTTTTTGGACTTTTGGCAAAGTATAAAAGAGGTAGATCGGCAAGAGTTAGCACTGCTCTCTTTGTTTAATCGGTCAATCATACTAGAGAAAAGCATTCTTGGACAATTTTACGGCTTGGTAGAATCTGAAGGGCTCTTATCGCTTCAAGGCATAGATAGCCTGCACGTAAGCATTGAAAAGATGATTGATGCTGGCTTGGCGGAGCTGGTGCCAGATACCAAGATGTTGTCGATTCAACCATCGTTTAGTCTGTTCCTAAAGGCCCAAAATGAGGCTTTGGTAGCAGATGCAAGATTCCGCCTTCTCTTTGTTGACTTTTACTCGGCTTTCAGTAATTACCTTTTGGATAGTTATTTGA
>JAHDEE010000315.1 GCA_020629005.1 Chitinophagales bacterium | reverse complement strand
TAGCCCAGACTCCCCCACGGCCCACTACAGCTGGCAAAATAGCCGGGATGGAAGTGGAAATGAAGGTGCAGCATGCGGGACTGAGTGTGCCGGTAGGGAGGGCTTGACGATAGGAAAGACCTACCTACCGGATACACGAAGCCCGCAGGCAGTGCCTTCATTGTAGCGGACAGCCCGTAGCTCCTTTCGCGCTAGACAAATGTCTCGCTGCAAAATATAAAAAAAGTATATCGTAATTTCGCTTTGTTTGTCGTTCGAGAATACGGACCGTCTGAGAAAACTGTCACACTCTTTTTGCCTCAGAAGGAGCAGAGTCGATCAAGAACTAATTGGAAGTGTAACAGTCGAGTGGAGTACGAAGAACAGGACCATACACTAATAAGCCCCAAGCAAAATTTGTCCCTCACATAATCCATTCTCGCTTGTTAAGCGGTAAAGATAAATTGCGCCTGGAAGCACATGTTTAGGCAAGCTAACAGCACTTTCGTTTGCAATTTTGGATTCAAAAACCAGCCTGCCTTGTAAATCGAATAGCTGCACATAGGCTAATTCTGCAATCTTGCTGGAAGGGAAAAGTACTTCTCCCCGAGCTTGCAGAAGACAATCCTCAGGAGAAGCAGGCACAGCACTAGCAGGATTAAGGGCAGTTGCTGAGTCCTCGTTGTGCAAATTTTCCAGCAATTGTATGCGTGCAGTTTGAAGTGAATAAACCAATAGATCCTGGTCATTATCCTGGTCAAAATCCAACACCAACAGACGGGCATTAGAGGCATTGGTCGAATTCGGACTCACCACCGATAAGGTAAGATTGTGACTCTCGTGAAAGGCTCCGGATTCATTTGTCATGGTTCTAACTCGGTGGACACCAAGCTGATTGGCGACTAAGGCTGTGATATCCAAGTCGGCATCCTCGTCTACATCAAGCAAAGTAAAACGCAGCCAATCATTCATACTAAGCAATTGTGTCCAGCTACCTTCCTCAGCACCATCATATTGCCAGAGTGACTGCACTGATGGGTCTGCAATGTGCTGGAAAAAAGCAATAATCTCATCCAATCCATCAGCATCCATATCTGCCAGATGATATTGTATCACTCTGTGCTGATCAATGGGATTGCTGATACTGGTAAAATCGGAAAACCCTTCCTCCCCCAAATGCTTCAGGTAGGCAAGAGAATCGAAGTGCAAATAGAGTAAATCGGAGGAGGAATTACTCATGAGACTGCCCAGTTGAAAGCGGGAGTCCCTAGAACTTAAACGTGGAGCTTCAAAGTTTTCATGGTCTTGTAACGAGCCATCGGGATTTGCAATGAAAACTTGCACAGAATCATAATAGTCGAAGGCGCATATTAAGTCAACAAGACCGTCTCCATTAATGTCGGCTGATCCCAGTTCCAGTTTGGGAATATAGGGTCCATTTTGTGGCCCAATGCTGAAGACCAATTGCTGCTGTTCCAGCCCTCCTGACTCCATAATTTTTGCACGAAACAATTCCCCCTTCATACTGAAGTATAGAAAACGCTCATTATCGTGTTCCAAAACCAGCATATTCGTCAGCACTCCATTTTCGAAATAGTTGTTCTGCGTCACTTCGCCAAATCCATCGCCGTCATTGTCGAAGCTAAGCAGGTGATGGTAGTCGTAACAGGAAGCAATGAGCTCGGGATAGGAATCTTGATCCCAATCTATTGCGACAGCCTGCCAGAACTTGTTTGGTTCCGGACCCACGAGATAGTGTAAGGCTGTATTGTAGGACTCATCAACTTCGATCTGTGCCAGGTAGCCACTGTGTATGGATTGAGCCAATAGCTCTGCTTGATTATCCAGATCTACTTTTTCATAGTAAAGTGTATTAGCCGCGGTGACTCCAATGCCTTTTACAGCGGCAAATTCATCGGACGCGATTCTTTCGCTCACATAAATGGAATCGGTAACATTGGAAACAAAGACCAGGTCTTTCTGAGCGTCACCCACCACATCTGCAAAGACTGCCCCTCTGGTTGGAATCAGCGAAGCGCAGTCAACCAATGGCTCATACGGCTCAAAGGACGGAAGATTGTCACCCTGTGCGGCCCACTTAAAACCTATGTTGGAATCCGCTCTAATGCGGTCCATCTTGCCGTCGCCGTTTATGTCTTCATATAAGACATATTGTAAGAATGGAGACTCGCCGATACCATGTATTTCCAGCTCGCCATTTGTGTTGAGAAACAGCTGACTTGCATCCGTTAAATAATCCATGAAACCATTGCCATCAAAGTCAACCACAATACTCTTGTTGGCGATCAATGCCTCTCCCTTTTCTAGCACATTTACGAATTCCAGCTCTGAATTCAAATTTGCTGAAAACAGCATGCCATCGAAACGATACAGTAGTTCCATGCTACCATCGTTTTCTAAATCGATCATTGCATGAAAATTGGCGCCCGGCTTAAGTAGTTGCCCACTAAAGCCCCTCTGCCCATCACCCAATTGAATGATCAGAGATTGCGAATTGAGTGTAGTCCCCAATAGGTCAATGTGTCCATCTCCATTCCAGTCATGTGCTTTCAAACTTCCGTAGCGGTAGGAAAGATCAATAGGATATTCAATTTGATAGCCCTCTTCCTCTCCCCAGGCAATACTAGGAATTCCGTTGGAGTTAGAAAGCACCAAATCCATGTAGCCGTCACTGTCCAAGTCAGCAGAGGTAAGAAACAGGGGTGAAGACATAGCATTCTGAAACAACAATTCTGGATCGGCAAATTGAGCACTGAGCAGCTGTGCCGCCAGGCCAAGAATGAATGCGGTCAAGATGGTTTTTATCATGCTACTTTTGGTTTTACACAAGAACATTCGGACCTTCTAAAATCGGGGTTCCCTCCAAGATAGCAAATCTCCGGAGCTCCTCCTTTCCTCATCGACCGGTTCTACAAATCCTTTGTAGAATAAACTAATGTAAGTAAGCGTGTTTCCAATGAGCCAAATAGGTGCTGCGGAGCCGGGCAGTTATTATTTTGAGCAAGACCTGCTGCTATCTTAAGTCTTGGGTCCATAAGAGGTCACAAGTCCGAAAAAGTGACATAGATAATAGAAACGTGTAAATTACCACCATGAAGTACCTACCTCTTTGCCTGATCCATCTGCTCATAGTCCAGCAGCTCTTTGCACAATACACTGAAGTATTTAGCTTGCAGTACGATTGGCCATCGCATGCCACTTTCTGCAATTTCATTGATTTGGATGGAGACAATATTGAAGACGTCTTATTGACAGAAGGATGGATCAAGCGAGGAGGTGAAGGTGTCGAAGATCAGATGTATCTCTTTGATACCTCCTACGAAATTGAAGATATACTGGTGCAAGATGTTGATTGGGATGGCGATCTCGACCTTTTGCCGCTGGTGCATAATGTGAATTTTTTCGCAGTGATGCTGAATCAGCAAGGAGGAGAATTTGAGTTGACAGATTATGGTGAAGACCCATTGCTGGCAATCGAAGACAGAGACTCGGATGGGGACCTCGACCGCTTACACTATGATCAAGACCTGCTTTACTGGATTGTCAACACAGACGAAGAAAATTGGAATGACACCTTGTGGGTCAACGAGGGTAATTCGTTATTCATTTTTCCCGTCGTATTTCCTCCTGCACTGCATGACTTTAATCAGGATGGCATTATGGACATTGCTGTTGGCGATGTTGTACCATTTTTGCAGGTGCTAATCGGTGATCAACTCGCATTATTGATATCGGACGGGCTTGATTCCTATCACGGTGAGACGATTGAGATGCCAGAGGACTGGCCACAATCAATTGGACTACATTATGGTGACTTTAACGGGGATGGACAACAAGACTTATTATCTATTCAATCTGATAATTCTAGTTTGTTTTTGGCAGATGGATCAGCGTTTGTAGAAGATGATACCTGGCCACTGGCAGATGTATCACCTTCTGATATTGGAGATTTAGATGGGGATCTTCTGCCAGACATTGTAGTAGATGGGGGGCAAGTGTTCCTAAGTTCCCTTGCTTATGGAGCAGCGGACTTTCCTAGCTACGATCCCGAACTTAGCGAGATTCGAATGTTGGATTATTTGAATACCGGAGACTATCAGTTACTGGTTTATGATGGTAAAGTAGCGAAGGTGATGCTGCATCAGTATAGCCCACAGGGCGAACTGCTGACCGAGATGGTTTGTCAAAGTATGCCACGACCATACGATCAAGTAAACTATACCGATGTAGATCAAGATGGAGACATCGACATACTGACGGCATTCGCTACCGGCACCGAATTGCATTGGTGCGAAAATTACAGCGACGGAACATTTTCCCAGCAAAAAGTGCTGATGAGTGCTATTGATGGACCTCGCTTTTTTCCAGATGTCATTAACGAGCTGGATGCCTTGCTGCTGTTCGACGAGGCAAACAATTTGATCCTGCCCGAATTCGATCAGCAGGGCGATCTAGTCGGCACTCAAATACTGGTGGAAGATGCTTGTGATACCCCTCTGGGTATCGTCTACAATTTCCTGGGACAAGAGGAACAGTTATTGCTGTGCCTATCAGAAGACTATACGCTTTCAGCACAGCCCATCGGTTCGTCAAGCCCCACCAGCTATACTGCGGACCTTAGTCTTCCAATTGAGTTTTCATCGGAGGCCAAATTCCTGCTTCAGGACCACGACCAGGATGGGGATCTTGATATCATTCGTTCAGTCGATTTTGTTTTGGATGTGTCTGGATTGTATGTGTTTGAGAATCAAGGTAATGGTGTCTTTGCGGAGATGCAAGCCCTAAGCAATACAGACAGTTCCGGCAAATTTTGGCCGACAGATATAAATGACGACGGGCTTTTGGACTATGTGATGTTGAACCTGGTTGGAGCAATTGTGCTATACCTACAGTCGGAAGAAGGAAGCTTTCAAGTCTCAACAATCTACCAAGGCAGCAACGACATTAATGCGATACTTAGCATCGCGGACTTCGATGATGATGCGGATATTGACATCATCTATTCTGCTAGCAATGGACAAAATAATCTGCTACTAAGAAATGTCGACGCCACAGCCACCTTCGACAGCGAACCACTGATGCCCGAAGTTCCAGGACACTATCAATTCGCAGCCATCGACCTCTTTGGCAATCAGTACTCCGAGCTTTTACAATTTTCAAAGGAGGAATCGCTATTTAGAATCTACAGTCAAGAGCAAATCTCCACTGGAAATAGTACTGCACAAGATGCTGCGCTTCATGGCTTAAGCCTCTACCCAATACCCACTACCGATGTACTTCATCTGGAAACTGCCGCCAACATAGAAGCATGTTTTGTCTATGACCTGCAAGGAGCATTGATACTTGAGAAACAAAATCTCAATAGTAAGCAGCTTGATCTAAGCGCTTTGCCCAGAGGCTCTTATTTAATCAAAATTGATAGCGAATCAGGATCTACAACTGAGCTGATTGTATTGCAGTAGTTTGGGATTAGGGACTGGGGTTCGTTGAACAAGAAGGAGCAACTTTTGGAGGAAGTTGTTGGGGAGTGATTC
>JAHDEE010000314.1:3017-5539 GCA_020629005.1 Chitinophagales bacterium | reverse complement strand
AATTCGCCGGAGTATTCCACCTCAATGGGAGGGCAGTCACATTCTGCATTTGCTGTGGATTCTAAACACAGCATTATAGCTACTAGAATTAAGAGAGTTCTCATGTTCAATTGATTTTGAAGGTTAAAATTTCTGATCAACAATTCAATTCTTGTGCAGTCTCCTTCAGATTCAGCAATTCCATTTGTTCGGAATTGCTTAGAATCTGAAAATGCCAGAGCGTCGATCTGAGGAATTGGGAGTCTGCAAGAGTCTGGGTTAAAGGGTTAAAGACAAAGAGCGTCAACAGCTATTGCTTCTGCTCTTGATGCCACCAAGGTAAACTGGTATCATGGAATTGTCGAATACAGATTAGAGCGCTTTTCAGGGAATTCGTATGTTTTGAGCGCATGCATATTTCGCCGAGAATAATGATGGGGTTTTTCCAAGATGTTTAAAGGGTTTGTTCACAGTGTGATAAATTTATTTTTCAGTGAGAGTCTCAATTACAGAATCAAGTGTCTTTCGCCAGGACTGTAGGCGCATACGTGAAATGTTATCAGTATTTCGGCTGATTACTTGGCCATTTGCTTAGTCATACCTATGTGATTTTCCTGATTATGCCTGTTTCAACTCGTGGAACCTGCTCAGGATCTTTTGATTTTTCTAATTGATAGCGTAGCTTGCCGTATAGCCCTATCAACCCCCAAAAGAACCTTGAATATGCGCTTTACCATCTTATTGTTTTCTTTCTTGTTGTTGCCTGCGCTTTCCTTTGCTCAGTGCGATTGTCCACCCATTGAAATGGAATTCAGCTTTGACTGTGATCAGTTTTATGCTCCCTGGGATGAACAAGTCAATTTTGATATGACGATTTCGTTTCACGGTGGCTGTGCTGGTGAAGATGGCGGAGAATTTTCGATAGATCATTATCCCAATATTGGGGACGTATTAAATATTGCGGAAGGAGAACAATTCGTTCATCCGTACTCGAACTGGGGTTTACGTGATTTCATAGTGTTTGATACCAACTGGGAATGTGTAGACACCTTGACCCTGCCCTACCTGGATGCGCAGTATTTTTCCGGAAGTAGTTTCGATTGTCCGGACTACCGTTTTTATGATTGCGAAAAGGGCATCCTGCCCGGTGTGCCTACTGATGTAGAGGCGATCTTTCCGGAGGGCATTGGCCTCGCGGATTCTGTACAGTACTTTACCGCTGAGTGGATCGATCAGTATGGCTGCACTAAGTATCAGAATGGAATTGCTGTTTGCAACATTACCAACTGTGATGAGATTAGTTTGCAGTGGGTAGCTTCAGAGTTTAGCATCGATACCATAGCTGGTACAGAGACTTCAAAGTTTATGCTCAATGGTACCACAAGTGCCGTGCTTGGTTTTGAGCCCAGTGGCTTTAAATGTTGGTTGCCCGATCAGTATCCGCACACTATTATGTTGAATGGGGATACAATCTACTCGGATTTTAGTGTCTCCTCCTATTACTATGAATTTGACCCCTTCGAAGTTACATACCCATTGGGCGAGCCTTATACGCTTACGGTGGTGGATCAGCTTACCGGTTGTGTCTACGATCTGGAAATGAATTCCTGTGACTGCGATGAATATGGATTTCATGCAGAGCAAATTTGCAATGAAGAAGATGGTACAGTAACGGGCATCTATGTTTTTAATGAGCATTGTGCTCAGGGGCAGTTCGGTCTAAGCTATGAGGTATCCTACAATGGTGACACTTTCATTGTTGCCGATACACTAATGCTAAATCATCAACCAGGTGAGATTGTCAGTTTCCCTGAAATCAAGTACTTGCAGGGCCAACAAGTGTTTTGCACGCGCACTTATGAATCCGAGCCAATAGCTTGCCCGCCTGTATCCAATAGAAATTTGGCCTCCGCTCAGCAACTGTTGGTCCACGTACTAGCCGGCAGGCTCATGGTATCATACCTTTCTCAAGACAAGTTCAGAAGCCTTGAAATCTATGATTGTCAAGGTAGACTCATGCTGCAACAATCCATGCTGGAACCGCAGCAGCAGGTAAATGTATCTCATTGGCCGACTGGCAGCTACTTTGTACGGGTATACTCCGATCTTGCTCACCGTACGACCCAGGTCTTTGTGCCCTAGCGGGATTTATTTATCTTGTCCAGGCGCAATTTCAAAAGCAGAGGCACAAAGATGAATATAGAAGAATATCGCGAATTTTGTCTTTCCTTTAAAGGTACCGAAGAAAGCTTGCCCTTCGACGAAAACACGCTTGTATTTAAAGTAATGGGGAAAATGTTCGCGGCAACCAATATCAACGATTTTCACCGCATCAACCTAAAGTGTGATCCGGAGAAGGCCCTGGAGCTGCGTGCTTTACATGACGCCGTGCAGCCAGGTTATCACATGAATAAGAAACACTGGAATACGGTACTGATGGATGGAACCCTGCCCGACGAGATGATCCGCGAAATGATCAAGGACTCCTACAATTTGGTCGTTTCAAAACTCACCCGAAAAGTGAAAGCCGAGCTGGAGAAGCT
>JAHDEE010000314.1:0-2917 GCA_020629005.1 Chitinophagales bacterium | reverse complement strand
GCAGAAAGGTCTAGCTGGCTCTGGAATTCCTGCTTCAGAATCAATTGTCCGATACTATTGTGAATAAGCACAGAAGTTTCATCCAGCTGCTCGCCGGCAGTCAAATGTACCAGCCCATCACTGGGATTAGGCCACAGAGAAAACGAAGTCGATTTCACAGCAGCCGTGTTCGTATAGTCGCAAGCATCGCCAATGCCATTTTGATCGCTGTCAATTTGTGTAGCATTTGGCGTGTCAGGGCAATTGTCGCACTCATCTCCAAGGCCATCAGCATCAGCGTCAGCCTGGTCTGGATTAAAAGTTTGGGCACAGTTATCTACTGCATCTGAGAGTCCATCCAAATCTGAATCCGGAATCACATTGATGGAAAACGTGCCGCTATTGAAGCAGTCTACACAATCAACACCTACAGATCCGACAGACAATTCATAACTCCCTGCATTCGACATGCGCACAGGACAAACCTTGGCAATACCATTATCTGGTGAGATCTGTATGTTTTCCGTATCCGGACCAGCAAGTGAGAAATTCTCAGCGCTATTGCCACCAAAATTCAAATCCTGACAAGTGCCTTCCAGAAAATCAAAATGAACCTCATCCAATGCCGCCGGTAAGTTTTGAATTAGCACATTAGCTGGCAGCATTTCTTCAAAAATGCAACCATTGGGAGAAACGGCCTCAGTGCGAACTATCAATTCTCCCGCTCCACCGGCAAAGCCAATGCTCGTAAAAGAAGATCCACTTCCAAGCAAATTTCCCTGCTGCGAGTAGTGATAATATTCAAATCCCTCTTGCTCATTCCAGGCCTCCATTTGTAAGCTAAGACTATCGTATGGGCACAAGGCAAAATTATCGGAGCAGTTGGTTTCCGCTGCATAAAGAAAGAAGTTAGGTTTTTCGTCTGCCGCAATAGCAGCTTCAGCAGTTTGGCCAGTATCCAAATCTGTTACCACCACGCTATAATTTCCGCTATCCGAAATTTGAATGCTTGCAGTCGTTTCCCCATTGGGATGCCAGGCATAAGAAACATTTTCCGCACCTTCAACTATTGGACTGAGACTGAGCGATTCGCCACCTTCAATGCAAACCACAGAATCGGAAAAGTGTACTTGCAATTGGGCATACAATACGGAGCCGAGCAGAAAAAGCAGCAAGCTAGTAAGTACAGTCTTCATGTGATTGGGAGTTTGAGCTTTACCCATAATCACAGACAATCTTTATGCCTTATTTGACAAAATGGAAGAAGATTTGCTCGATCCGCAATCAGCAATGTACGCTCATCCCAAGGCGCTTGAGAAAAGCCCGCACTAATGCAGAAAAAATGCCTTGCTAAATGTAGCTTCTTCTCCGGCGATCCTAAGTAGGTGCAGTCCAGTTTTCCAGTCGCCAGCAGGTACCTCGATGAATTTTTGATTACACACACCATCAGCTCTAAGCCTCCCTTCAAGCGTGTAAATTTGCCAATGCATCTTAGAATCCGGCTTGGCAAAGTGTAGCTGTATTGCTCCATTTTGCGAATGAACACCGACCGAAGAAGCAAGCTGATGTTCATTATTGCTTCCAGCACAATCTGTATCTACCACTCCAAGATCAAAACTAGCACTGCAAATCAAATTGCCTCTGTCGAAGTAAGAAACTTCTGGAAACAAAAGCGGATCTCCTTCGGCATGTTGTAGCACAAGAGAATCACTGACCACAAAGTTTTGTTCTTCAAAACTTACCTCAAAACTTGGAGCCGGGGAGGTGTCGGTGCAATCATTATTAAAGTGATAAATACCCTGCACAATCCCGGTTTCCGGATCACAAACGTGGCTGCTGCGCATCTCAAAATTGTCACAATCGCAGAGCGACTCACAATCCCATTCCGGGGTGATTTCAAAAGTATATACACAGCCGGAAAGATTGTCGGTTACCTCAACTTCTAAAGGCTCATCGCTCAGCGGGTAAGTAAGGATAACCTGCTTTCGGTACAAATCATCCCAATAGAGATCAACCGGAGGTTCATAAGAGTTTAATGGCACTCCATCAACAGCATAACTATGCGAAAAATCGAAAAAACAATTAGGCCCCCAATAGTCAACAAATGCGTCCAGCAGATTTGTCGTATAAGTCCCGCTGATGAAAAAAACATTGGTTCCCATACAATTGTAAGTATCATAGCTAAGTGTACTATTTTCGGCCCGCTCAAAACTTGCCTCAGGACAATCCTGTACATTGCAGGCCATCACCACCGTTTCCGAAACCGGGCACCCATTAGCTGCGGTCCATTTCACATCAAAAATCTCTATCGTATCAGAGAGCCCGATCGAATCTGGATAAATAGCATCATCCGGTGCAAAAGAAAGCGTCATGCTCTCACAATCGAAGGCATAAGGACAAAAATTCTCGCTGTATCCAGGGTTAAAAGGAACCCTAAAACTCTGCACACAATCGCTGTTGCTATCATAGACCCGCAAGCTATCCCCAACACTGGAAAAGGACATATTAGAAACAGCAGTTTGTTCGCCAGGCATGAGCGCACCCAAAACCCAGGTCTCATTCTGAGTGAAATGCTCCACCTGGTAAGCACTCTGCTCCAGCTCTGCACAGCCACCCACCACAACAAAGGAGGTAGCCATTGGATATACGCCATAGCAATAGTCGTAAAATACCTCGATGGGCGGACATTCACATTCAGCCTTCAATCTTTCCGGCAGCGCCATCAGAATAAGCAAAATTGGAAGCAGTACGGGGTATTTCATAATCTTCAGGTTTAGCATTTACTGGTATTCGGTCTACAATTTTCGTGCGAAGAATACAGAAGTTTTTCCTGCATAGAATCGCAGCTGCAAAGGAATAAAAATTTGGAGCGAAACAAAAGAGCACGTGGAAGCGGGCTACCCGCTGTCCATTGCAATGCAGCTACCATTCAGGCGCT
>JAHDEE010000313.1 GCA_020629005.1 Chitinophagales bacterium | reverse complement strand
TCAGTCGGCTGCCTGCAAGCTGCATTTCCACTTCGATCAGGGCTATTTTGCCACCGACTTACTGAAAAACACGAATTTGCGGATAGGATTCTTGCCTAATGGTAGTTCAGATAAAACAACATAACAGATGTTAGATTTGGTTTTCAAGATCTTCAAAGGCTGTTCTTGACATTAAACCATACTCTGACCGTTGACGGTCGCTCAGCAGAGGACAATAGGTTATTACCTCTTGGTTTTATCATTCCTTTTGCTACAAGCTTACTGAACTGCTGAGAAGCCCTCTGGTAGGATCTAATGTTTCCGCCTCTACCTATAGTGACTTCAGCGCTCTCTAGAGCTTGTCGGACACGTCTGTCAATTGGTTTCATCGCTACAGATTTTTTCTCGTATGAATAAAATTGCGAAATCTATTGCTAAGTACATAACCTGATACTACTTCGTAATAGTCTCTTATTAACGTTCTTCTGTCCTCATTGGTGCTATAATCATCAATCTCTAAACCAAGTTTTTGCAGTGCCTCAACATTTATAGGTCTGCCATGAAACTTCCATCTATTATTATCACTAAGTGCATCAGCAATTTCTTTTGCCCTGGTAACCTTCTCTGCCACTGTAACCTTCTTGCCCTTCAACACAGGGTTTGTCCGATGGGTATTCCAGTTTTTGAATTTGTACTTCACCAACCACTTTTCTAGCAAATCGATAGTCAAATCCTTTGCTTGCTCATACCCTCGCAATTCAGCCAAGTCAAAATCCTTTAAGATGATGAATTCAGCTTGCGTAAGAGTATTATCCTTTGCTTTGTCGAGAAGCTCATTTATCTTGTCTAGATAGCCAAGTGCTGCAACAAGTTTTCCTTCTTTGTTTTGGACTTGTGGGTCTATTGGCCCTAGTACAGAAAAGTAATCCATCAATATATTATCACCACTCATGCAAAATATTGTTCCTGCGCTGTACGCATAGTCAGGTACAATAAAGTTTACTTCCTTTGGGTAGTTATGACGAAGTATGCTGACATATCTTTCTACTACACTTGCACTTCCTCCACCGGTTGTCAAGATGATGTAAATCTTCTCTCTTTTGTTCTTGTCTTTCGCCAACTCCTCCACAATTTTCAGAAAATGGTTTTCGCCGCCTTCAAATGGGCCAAAATAGGTAAGCACATCTGCTTCGAAATGCTCCTCCAATTTTTGAATCTTCTCATCTAAAAAGCGGTGTATCTTGTCGTCTAAGGCAGGTTTCATGTTTCAAATATAGAAAAATGTAAGGGATGCCAATAGCTGGCTCTTCTCTTTACTCCTACTCCGCCTTCCCAAACTCTGTAAATACATATGCCAGACTGGCTACAGTACCAGCTCCTAGCTCCAACTCCCGGCGATTCACCTTATCAAAGTTATCATTGGGTGCATGGTGATAGTCGAAGTAGCGCTGCGGATCGGGATAAAAGCCCAGGCAAATGGTACCTTGATCCTTCAAATGCTTGATATCCACACCGCTAAAGCCATGCTCCACATCGTAGACACCATACTCGCGGAACTCAGGAATCCACTCCGAAATAAAATCCACATTGGCCTTGATTTGTCCCTCCGTTGCTGCATCAACTTTCCAGCCCCGAGGGGCAAAGCCACCCCGATCCGACTCGATAGCTGCAATATGATTTTCACCCTTAGCCTTCGCCTCTGCAGCATACTTGATTGCCCCACGCTGCCCATTCTCCTCGTTCATGAAAAGCACACAACGGATCGTACGTTTTGGTTTGATGCCCATGCTCTTAAATAATCTCAAAGTCTCAATGGCATGCACAGTACCTGCACCATCATCATGAGATCCTTGCGCCAAATCCCAGGAGTCCAAATGCCCACCGACCACAACAATTTCTTCTGGTTTCTCAGAGCCGCGAATTTCACCAATCACATTATAAGACAAAGCATCAGGGTGTTGTTTACAAGTCATGCGTAGATGCAGTTTCGTATCCGGATCCTGCTTTAGCAATTCACTGAGAAATTCGGCAGCATTAGTGCTCAGGGCTGCAGCCGGAATCTTTTCAATTCCCTTTTGATAGCCCATGCTTCCCGTATGTGGATAGTCATCCATTCCACTCGCCAAAGAACGAATCACGATGCCAACAGCCCCCATTTTTGCTGCCTCGGGCGCTCCATTGTATCGGCCACCTGTACACTCTCCATAAGCATGGAAGGTGTCAAAATGCGCCTTATCCATCGGGTGATTCAGGAATACGATTTTGCCCTTTACAGCTGCAGGACTCAGCTTAGCAATGTCCTCTACATGTGCCACTTCTATCAGCTTTGCAGTAAGGCCCATATCACCTGTACCAACGGATCCACCAAGGGCACAAACTGGCAAATCCTCCTGGCCAATCCAGTCGGACAAAATTCTTGCTTGCTCTTTTTCACCGCGCTCCCAATGTGGTACCATGCACTCCTGCAAATAGACCGAATCTATGTCCAAAGACTGCAAGGTTTGCTTTGCCCACTCCACAGCTGCTGCTGCCTGAGGCGAGCCACTCAGCCGCCCTCCGATGGAATTGCTGAGTACGTCCAGCATTTCGTAGCATTGCCCTTCCGTCAATGCTTCATTGAATATTTTACCTACTTGCTCTTTTTGGGGAGATCTTTCTACTCCGAAAAGCAGCACGGCCAGAAAAGCCAGGAAACCAATACCTATTGCAGCAAACTTCATGGGAAAGCAAATTTGTTTGCAATAAAGATACAAATTGGAACCGACCTTATTCCCAGGAAGGTAAGGTCCTGGCAACCTTTGGCTTCTTGCGTCGTTCATGCACGAAGTCCATGATTGCCGCCAGAGGTTTGGACACAACCCCTCGCATCACAACTCCGGTTGGCAATGGCTTTCCATCAGGACTCAGCGGTGGAGGAGGAATAATTGCCGGCAATGCATCCACTGCTACTGGCATGGTATCCAGTACGGTCGGAATCTCATTGCGAAGGAAGTACTGGCGAAAGGTATTTTTGTCAAAAGGGTAAACTACTGTCTCGCGAAGCATGATGGTATCGCGATCCATAAAGATCAACAAATATAGTCGATCGCTTTCTTGCTCCGGAGTTGCAAATAGCTTCTTTTGATAACCGATCGCAGTAAACTGTAGGGTATCTCCCGGTTTAGCTAGCACTGAAAAGAAGCCATCAAGGCTAGCCACTGTCCCACGTCGCTTGGTCTTATTGATCACGTGTGCATAAGGCACAGCCTCTGTACTATCTTGTGCATAAACAAACCCACTTATCTGGATGATCTGAGGCTCCTCCTCCTGGGCGCTGACAAATACCGCCAGAAGAATCAATAGCAAGCATGTGAATAGCCGTTGGCTCATGTGTGAATTTATGTCACTGCAATAAACGTATAATTTGGCAATTAGGTCTTTGCTACAATTGGAAATAGGAGTAGCTGGCTGATTTATTAGCTCATTGTCAGCTAACCGTAAATCTCGTAGATAATGGATTTGTCCAGATATCCCATGGCAGCAATTCGTTCCCTGGCTTCATCAATCATATCGGTCCAGCCACAGAGGTAGAAACAGACCTCCCGCTTGTCAGCATACAGCTGCTCATAAATGGGGTGCACATAGCCACGATAAGTCCCGGGTTCATTGGCTCTTGATAATGCAATATGGTAGGACCAGTTATCCACAGATGTGCACAACTGTGTTAATTCATTCTTATACAGTACATCATCCATAGTCCTGCTTCCGAAGATGAGGTTTATAGGTGGTGTTGGCTTTTGAGCTTCTTGTAAGGAAAGTAGCATTGATCGAAACGGAGCTACACCCGTGCCGGTGCAAATCAAACATAATTCCTTATCCAATGAAAGCTCTTTTGGCAAGGTAAACACCCCCTGCGGGTCACGAATTTTCAGACTGTCTCCAATGTTGACCTGCTCAAACAAATACCTGGTACCGGCACCATTTTCCAATCGTACGATGACGAACTCCAATAGATTGCCCCCAGGAGCCGAGGCTATGGAATAACTTCGCCATCGCTTCAGACGCTTTTCATGAATCGGAAGGTCAAAGGTGACAAACTGACCGGGTTTGAAACTTACCTGCTCGACCTCGCCGATTCTAACAAAAAACCTTCGAACTGTCGCTGTCTCTTGAATAATGTCCTCTATTTTTCCCTCTCGCCATTTGCCTAACATACTTGCCTTTATCTTGCTTTATTAACTATCTTTGGATGCATTCCAAGGTACGCCTTTCCACTTGTTGGACCCCTCTAAGCAATTCACTTATCTAAACTTCGCTGAATAATGACTAAAGATGCTCAGAATAGGAAGGATGTATCAAGCTATGGAGAGTTCGGTTTGATATCGCATCTAACCAAGAACATAAACAACCAAAATAGCTCAACGGTTTTTGGTGTCGGTGATGATGCTGCTGTGATCGATCAACCTGGAGAGCATTACCAGCTGATCTCGACTGATCTTCTATTGGAAGGTATTCACTTCGATTTAATGTACAGCCCTTTAAAGCATTTGGGATACAAGGCAGTCATCGTAAATCTATCAGATATCTATGCCATGAATGGCACCCCGGAGCAGATTCTGTTCTCTTTCGGTATTTCGAATAGATTTTCTGTACAGGCATTGGAAGAATTGTACAAGGGAATTGAATTGGCCTGTGAAATCTATGGTGTGGATCTGGTTGGCGGAGATACTGCTTCCTCTAAGCAGGGACTGGTAATAAGCGTTTCCGCTATTGGCCGAGTAGTGAAAGAACGGATCGTCTATAGGCATACGGCAAAAGAAGGCGATCTTGTCTGTAGCACTGGAGATTTTGGAGCTGCCTACTGCGGCTTGCAATTCTTGGAACGAGAAAAACAAATCTACATAGATAGTCCCAAGGTACAACCGGAATTGGAAGACCAGGTATATGTGCTGGGCAGACAGCTAAAACCAGAAGCACGGCGGGATACGATAAAACTACTAGACAGCTACAACATCCTTCCGACAGCGATGATTGACGTGTCGGACGGGCTTTCCAGTGATATTACGCACATTTGCAAGCGCTCTAGAGTTGGGGTCAGGTTATACGAAGAGAACATCCCGATCTCTCGGGAAGCCTACGAAGCAGCGCTACAATTTAACATGGATCCTATCACTTGTGCGCTGAACGGGGGAGAGGATTACGAACTACTGTTCACAATAAGCCCGGAAGACCGACCTAAATTAGAGCAGATCCTCAGTGACATATCAGTAATCGGAAACATTACTGCTGAAAGCGAGGGAATGAAATTGTTCACCAAAGGAGGTAATTCTTATGATTTGCTGGCACAGGGTTGGAAACATCTTCAGGACTAGATCAAGTCAACCCATGGTGAGCCTTATTGATGTATCTACACTGGCACTCTTAGGGATAGGGAATCAATAACTGTCCGATTTTGACGTCGCTGGAAATGATTTAGACGAGGCATTTTTTGACAGCATCCTTGTTGGCTGGTGGAGAAAAATAACGATGGATAAATCATTTCCAGCAAGTCAAAATGGACATTTATTGATTCGCTGTCCCTTAGTGCCCTCCCAAGTA
>JAHDEE010000312.1 GCA_020629005.1 Chitinophagales bacterium | reverse complement strand
TTCCCCATTGAATATCAACATGCTACTTTGGGAGAAATAATAGCAAGAGTGTTAAACTCAATAATGGCGATGTGCTCATTTTCACAATAGGAGATTTCATCAACTCGCTCAACAGCAAATGCATTGAAGTATTTGATGTAAGCAGTGAAACCTGGTACAGCGGCAGCTACAATCAGGTTGGCAGGATTAGCTACGGCATGGTTCCTTTAAATAACGGTCGAATTCTAATTGCCGGTGGTAATGCCTCCACCGGTAGTGGAGCTAATAACACCTGTTGGTTAGTCACCGATAATACAGAAATCGTGTCTAACTCAGACCTCTCCAAAGAAATCAACATCAATCTGTACCCGAATCCTAGTACTCAGTTACTCAATGTAGAACTGGGCATCCTTGATCCAGCAATCAGAGAATTGGATTTTCATATCCTCGATGCCTCTGGCAGATTGGTCAAGAAGGAGATCCAGGAGACACAAATCCTACACAGCGTGGATGTTTCGCAGCTGCCTGCTGGCAGCTATCAGCTTAGTATCTTCGCCGGTCATAGACAATTGGTTTCTAAAGGATTTTCTGTCAGCAAACAGTAAGCAGACTTTCCTGTCTTGTGCAAAATCAAAGCCCGAGGACTGCGGCTCAGCAGTCTCGGGCTTCTATCTACATTAACAAACTTGTGGCATTTATCTATGCCTTCAAGGTCGCGTTTACTATTGTCCAATCATTACTCTTTTCACCAAGCTCTCTCTGGGATGAATCACTTGGATTAAGTACATTCCAGAACTCAATCCAGACAAATCAAGCTGGTTCTGTGCCTGGGCTCGCTGACTCAATATTTGCTTGCCGCTTAGGTCTATGACCTGCAACATTGCTTCTTCCAAATCCCCTCCTACTGTTACGGTCACTGGCCCTACACTCGGATTTGGGAACACCTCCAAATCATAGAGCATTGTCTTGCTGTCTAATTGGGTTTGAGCCGACTTACCCGCACATGTGTAGATTTCGAAAGTTTCCCAATTGCTTATGCCATAAAGGGCCAGACAATCGTAGCCAGGACCAAAGGTGCAGTACTTCAAGCCGGAAGCATTGTACATGACAGGGCTTCCTCCGCAGTCGCCATTGGGGTAGATCACCAGGTAGTATTGATTGGCCTCCTGGTTTGAGTACTCCACAATAGACTCTACACCACAGCAGTCTTCCTGATCAATGATATCCGTCAACCAAGGATATCGCTCATACCAATAAGGTGGCTCATTGATCGTGTGCTGAATACAAATGATATCCGCAGCTATTGCTTCACTGCCGCAAGGAGAGCCGAAGTCCGTGAAGGCAAATGTAAAGGCAACCTGGCCACCTAAGATGAAATCAAACTCAATGTCCAATAGGTGAGGATCCAAGAGACTTCCGTCCGGCAATTCAATCAAATACTCACCTGCGCCAGCGCAGTCATTTTCCCTTACAATACCAATCGTCTCATAGTCACAGGTGGGAAGTGGAGTACCTCCACAAGCATAAAGTTGCTGACCATTGCCAAAACCGTACAGAGAAAGACAATCATAATCATCGCTACTCATGCAGTAGAACTGCCCTTCGGCATTGTACAATGTCCCAAAGCCACAGGCTTCTTCTGGTACAACATAAACATATTGAAAGGCACCGCTGGTATAGAGATAAACCTGATTGACCTCGCAGCAATTGGAATTGGACAGCAAGTCGTTCAACCAGGGAAATTCAGTACCTCCATTACAGGGGCCATCTGTATAGTCAGTAACTCCCGAGCAGCTTGCCACGCAAGCGTTTAGGTATTCTATTCCATTGGCACAAACAGGCTCATAATCTGCCGCACAAAGACAAGCCACAGGGCTGCAATTCCAGATCACTTCTCCTCCAGTAAAGCCATAAGCAGCGATGCAATCGTAATTGCCGGTTTCAGTGCAGTAGAGTTGACCGATGCTGTTGTAAAGTAGGGAGTTGCCAGATCCGGCTGCCTCAAAGTAAAGATAAGTGTAAGCACCACTTTGGTAAGTGGTGACGCTTTGGAAAGTGCTGCAGCCCGAGTCTCCAATTAGGTCAACCGCCCAGGGATAGTCTTCTAAACCTATGACGGGAGGCAAGACAGTACATGGCCCTTCCACCCATGTGACACCAGCACACTCTGCCAGGCATCCATTAGCATAGACCAATCCATCGGATCCGCATACTTCAGGACCATCAGGCAAACAGCCACAGTTTACCGGACCTTCGCAGTTCCAGAATTCTTGTCCATCCGTGAATCCATATGCGGCCACGCAATCGTAAGTCCCTGTTTCCGTGCAATAGAGTTGTCCTGTCTCATTATACAATACTGAGTTGATTCCATCTCCAGCAGATTCAAAATAAAGATAGTAGTAGCCTCCGCTCAGATATCCTGTAATGCTAGAGTACAGGTCACAGCCTTGCCCGGCGATTATATCGATAGCCCAGGGAAAGTCATCCAAAGGCGAAACAGGAGTAACCAAATCAATACCACAATCCGGATCAACATCGACTTCTACCGTAATGGTTGAAACATCAATATCTGCCGGACATACAGCACTAGTAAAGATGCGTTTGATCGTGTAAGTTGTCGTTTCTGTCGGTGCCAGCCAAAAGCCTTCGGCATCGTTGGCACTGACGACTCCAATGTCGGGATCAACTGTGTATTCTTCAATGTAATAGCCGCAAGCGGGGTTTTGCAATTCCTGACCATATTCAGGTGCTGGTACTTCGACCGCCACCCCGGGACAAGTGGTAATTGCCATGCTTTTACCAAAAGTAAAAAAGGTAAACAGGCAAAGTAGATAATAAAACTTTGTGTGCATCATAATAATTAAAAATTAAACAATTATAGGGTGACCATCGGGTATGGTACTGCTATCGGGCATATAATAGCAGTACTACATAGGACGATTCTTATTGACACTTTCGGAAAATAAAAACCCCAGCAATATCTCTCGATCTTGCTGGGGCTCCACACATTGCTCAAATCAAATCACATATTCCTGGTGCTGCGTAAACAAAGTACGTGACACCTTTAAGGAGCTTATCTTTTTGTCAACCGAGACGCGAGGAGGAAGCATAGCCATAGCTACGCGACCGACGAGCAACGAAGGATGACAGAAATAGAAGCCCTTAAAGGTGTTGCGTACTTGGTTTGCGTAGCACTAGTTCACTATGATTCTTTCCACCAGAGAGGCCCTCTGATGTACCACCTGTATCAAATACATGCCTGGTGATACATCTCCGAGCTCAAACTCGTTTTGTTCATTTACTTCTCTGTCGAAGATCACTTGTCCACTTAGGTCAATCAGCTGAATTCGAGCATTCTCTAAATCTCCTTGTACCGACACATTGATTGGTCCATTGCTAGGGTTCGGGTAAACTTGAAGATCATATAAGTATTCCTCCTTTTCTGCAACTGGATCTGCTGCCTTACCTGCGCAGCTCCAAAGTTCATTAACTTGCCAATTTGTAATGCCGTAGAGACTTAAGCAATCATACCCGGGTGATGAAGTGCAGTAAAGCTGACCGCTGCTGTTGTACATCACGGTATTTCCTCCACAGGCTGCTTCAGATTCTATAACAATATATGTGAATACACCATTACTGTATTCCAGAACCGCACTGTTTTCACAACAGTTTCCGCTATCTAGAATAGCATCTACCCACGGGTAATCTTCCAATCCCGTTGGTCCGGAATCCACCTCCTGAATACACACCAGATCGACCGCTACAGCACCATTTGTACACGGTGAACCAAAATCTGAGATTGTGTAGGAAAACTCGACCTGCGCACCATCGATAAAGGCAAAGGTATTTCCAGTGGGCACATATGGATCGAGGATGGAGCCGTTGGCCAGCTGAATGAGATAGTAGCTTTCTCCATTGCAAACATCAAAGAATATCTCCCCTGTATGCTCGTAATTACAAGTAGGTGTTGGTGGCTCAATGCCGCAGGTAAAGAGCTGGGTTCCGTTGCTCAAACTGTATAGATCTCGGCAGTCATAACCCGAGCCACTGTGACAATAGAACTGACCGCTGGCATTGTAGAGTGTACCAAAACCACATGCTGCTTGTGGAACTACATAGATATATTGAAAAGCTCCACTGGTATAGACATAAGCTTCATCAATTTCACAACAACTGCTTGAAGCGATCAAATCATCCAGCCATACAAAGCCTGTCCCAGAGCCATCTTCACAAGGCCCCTCTGTATAGGAGGTAACACCATCACATGCGGCCAGGCAGGCATTCAAATACTCGATGCCATTGGCACCACAAACGGCTGAAACGGGGACATCAGTACAATCGCATTCTGTAGGATCTCCATCGCATTCCCATAGTACTTGTCCGCTAGAAAATCCATAGGCTGCTACGCAGTCGTAGCTTCCGGTTTCTGTGCAGTATAATTGTCCAGTTGCATTGTACAGGACTGAGTTCTGATTTCCTCCCGCAGATGCATCGAAGTAAAGGTAGGTATAAGCTCCACTGGTATATGCTGTCACTGAGAGATAGTTGTTGCAATTCAGCGTACCCAAGACATCTTCTGCCCATGGGTAGTCTTCCAGGCCTTCCGTACCGCCATTGTCACATGGCCCCGCAGTCCAGATAACACCGGCACATTCGGCCTCACAGCCGTTCACATATTCGATGCCGTCACTTCCACATACTGGGTCCACTACAGACGGACATTCGCATTCTATCGGACCATCTCCACATGTCCACAGAGCTGTGCCGGGGGAAAATCCATAAGCGGCCAAACAATCATAATTGCCTGTTTCTGTACAGTACAATTGTCCTGCTGCATTATACAAAACACTATTGGCCCCTCCTGCCGGATCTGCTTCAATAAAGAGGTACTCGTATCCATTTGAATTTATTAAAGAGACGGAAGTATAAACTCCACAACCTTGTCCACCCGTAACTTCCGCAACAAATGGATAGTCCGGCAGATTTATTCCTCCAGGAATGTCTCCACAGTCGGGTCCACTTTCTACGAAAATTGTGTACTCGGTACTGTAGCTATAATCCATTGTTGAGAGATTGCACTCCACACAATTAAGACAAACCGGGCCAAACACATCGTAAAATCTGGTGATTGTATAAGTGGTCGTCACTGTGGGTGCAAACCAAAAACCCTGAGAATCATCAGCGACAATTACTCCTGTTTCAGGGCTTACCGATACCACTCCGGCAGCTCCGCCATGAGCACTGCAACCCGAAGGCGGTTGTGGCCCATATGGAGGTGTTGGCACTTTGACAGGCACGCCTGGACAAGTAGAATAAGGAAATTCCCCTACCGGACATTCATTTCCGAAGTTTACCTGAACGGTATATTGCTTTTCTATTGTCCAGGGCTCACAAAATCCGTCGGATCCTGGTACCCCAGGTATATGTCTAATCACCGTGTAGGTGGTTGTTTCAATTGGCGATACGGTAACATCATTATTCTCAATGCTAATTACTCCAGTGGTCGGACTGATGGTGACTGAGCCATCAGGAACCGGACAGCCAAAGGGTGAACCAAGTAGCGGGGGCTCGGGCAGTACAGCAGTCTC